>NZ_JBSWXD010000207.1:0-9365 GCF_056160425.1 Micromonospora sp. ABR4_055 | reverse complement strand
AAAGGGGGGGTGTGGGGGGGGTGGGGGTGGTGGGGGAGGGGGGGGGGAACTTTTGGTGGTGGGGTTTTTTTTTTTTGTGGGGCATTTCGATGTCTTCGATTCTGGGGGGGGGTGGCGAGAACGTCGACGATGGGTTGATCGGGGTGGAACCGGCTGTACGCGGGCAGGGTGTGCGACCGCGCGGTCAGTCGGTGAGGCCGCCGATGACGACCGCGAGGTGGACGCCCTGCCTGGGGGCGTCTGCCGGCGGGTTCGTCTGCCCGTGGGCGCGGTGGCAGCCCGACCACCGGCACTCGTCGGTGATGTCGGCCAACTCGACCGAGGAGACGGTGGCGTGTACGCCGTCGAGGTCGAGCAACACCGGTTGGTGGACGGCGGGCTCGTCGCCGTGCCGGCGGATGATGTCGGTGAGCAGGTCGACGAGTTGTTGTGCGGTGGGCACGTGAACGGCCATGTCGGATTCCTTCCAGCCAGGGTGGAGCGTCCGGGCCCGGCCCTGAACTCACCCGCAGGCGTGGTGGTCGAACGAACACGGTGTGGTGTGGCGCGCGTGGAGAAGCAGCCGTGGGTGGCTGGACGCGCGGCCGGTGACGGGTCAGCGCGCCTCGGGGGTGTAGGGAAAGAGGCGGTGGGTGACACGGCAGGCCCACCCGTCCGGGCTTGCCCACATGGGTGATCCGCAACAGAACGGCGGCCGCCGCTGCGGTGGCGCGGTCAACGGCCGTTCGGGGTGGTGGTAGTGCCACCACAGGTTGAAGCCGAGGTCCTCGGCGGCCGTCACGGTCGTGTAGATCCGGGCCGCACGCATGTCGCCGGCGGCGGTGAGCCGCCGCAGCTCCCCCCACCAGCGGGCCGGGTCCTCACGCAGCAGCGGCGGCCGGTCGTCGCGGCGACGCTGCCCGGACAAGGTCTCGTAGGCCCAGTCGTTGATCCCAGGGCTTGTCCGGACAGGCCGGAGTTCCTCACCGCAGCGGCAGGCGTACCGCTGCGGGGGCAGGGCGGTCAGGTCACCGTCCGGGCGGCAGGCGGCCGGCGGCGACGGCCGGGAACGGCTTCGGGGCATCGGTGCTGCTCCTCTCAACAAGGCGAACAGCCCCGGGCACGGCCCGCGCGGCCGTGCCCGGGGGTGTGCGGAGATCCGCACGGGCAACGGCCGGGCGACGGGCCGGAGTCACCGCAGGTGGGCGTGAACGGTGACGGCGGCCGTCCCCGGACCGGCCCGGCGAGGCAGGGGCGGGGTGTGGCTTCTGCGGCGGACAGGCCTACCCGAGGATCGCGGCGGCCCGTCGGAAGAGCCGCTCGGTGAGGTCGGTCAGCGGCATCGCGCTGCTGCTGCTGGACGGGGTGGTGTCGTGCCACGCCGACACCGGTTCGTGCGTCAACCGGGTCCAGGTCATCGCCGGGGTGAAGACCTCGACGAGGGCGTGGCTCTGCTGCGGGTAGGCGTCGCGGTGGATACGGACCCGCAGGAGGAGTCCTCCACCGGTCCGGCGGATCTCGGTGACCTCGTAGCCTTGCCCGTGCTCACCGAAGGTCCGGTCGACCACTGCCATGCCGGCCGAGGTCGGGCGGGAGCTGTGTGGAACATGTGCGCCAAACGGGTCGGCGTCACCGGGTACGTGAACCATGTCGCGGTGTCCTTCCAGACAGGGGTGGGGCGGCGTCGCCACGGGTGGTTCGGCAGGGCAGGGCCCGGGCGGCGCGGTCAGGCCGCCGGGCTGATCCGGCAAGGAGGAAAAGGAACGGCCGCCCGCGCGGGCGGGTAGCCGCACGGTCGACGCCCCCGCTCAGGGGCGGTCCGGCAGGGGTGGCGTCAAACCGGCCGGCAGCGCGTGTCCTCGGCGCGGCGAAATGGGACCCGCGTGGGTGTCCCGCCGGGGTCATCGCGGGGCCGCGGAAGCGTCCACGGCCGACACCGGCGACGATGCCGGCGTCGAAGTGGTGGTCGACGAGGAAGGCGCACCAGCCGGCGCCGATACCGGCTCGGACGCGCCGGAGCAGCTGGCTCTGCGGCTCCCGCAGCGGGATCTCACCGAGGCTGCCGCACCGCCGCCGACGGTGTCGTCTGCCGGTGAACTCGCCGGCCCGCACCGACACCGGCCGCCACCCCGTCAGGCCGCGGGTGACCGGTCACAGACGCTGGTGCTCGCCCGCGTCGACGCGGTCGCCGGTCAGGTAGACCCGGCCGAACTCGTCGTGCATGATCCGCAGCGCCGGAGGCACCGGAGAAGACGCGTCGTGGCGTCGGGCGCGGACACAGGCGTCGGCGAGCCGCTCGACCTCGTCGAGCAGGAGCATGACGCGGCCCATCAGACTGTCTCCTTCCCCGCCCCCGGCCAGACCGCGACCGCGAGCAGCCGCTGGTCGGGGTCGATGGCGGCGAACAGGCGGTGGGCCTGTTCGAGATAGGTCACCCGGTCGGCCATCGCGTCGCTGGCAGCGGCCAGCTTGGCCCCTTCAGCGGTGATGAGCGCGTCACCGGCGATCGCCGCCAACGCGCTGTGATGCCGGTAGGCCATGTGACCGGCCTGGTACATCTCCAGCTCGCCGAGAGCGATCTGCCCCGCGCCGTAGCTGGCGGCGTTGTGCATCCGGATCGCGTTGATCCGGGGCTGGTTGTTGAAGTCCGCGACCGCCGTCTCCCACGGGTACGTCGCCGGGTCCGTCAGGTGCCGGGACTCGTAGACGGGCCACGGGGTGGCGGCGCGGGTGCCGTGCACGACCTGAGTGAACAGCTGGTGACGGATGCCCGCCCCCATGGCGGCGGCGTGCCGCATGCCGTCCAGGTCGAGCAGTCTCACCGGCCCGCCGGCGCAGCACGCCGGACGGCCCTTACGCAGGCTGATCATCCGCCGGTGCTGCCACCGCCGCAGGGCGGGGGACGCCCAGAAACGGGGCGCCAGGGTTCCCTGGACACCGAAGGTGCGATCGAGCTGGTGCGCGGTCAGCGACTCACGGGGCAGCTCGGCCGGAACACAGAGGACCATGGCGCGGATCGTCGCCTTCGGCGCGACCGCCGGGGTGCGGGCACCCTCACGCGGGGTCTTGGGCATGGAACCATCTCCTTCACGGATGGGCGCGTCACAGCGCGCGGAGACAACCGACCCACCAGGTGCGCGGGGTCGGTCTGCGGGGACAGCGGTGGCGCGGGGGTGGTCAGGTGCGGCCTGCGGGTCGCCGCGCGGCGCGGACGTCGACCGGCCCCGGGCAGGGCGGGTGGACGCGGCACACCGGACAGATGCGGCGGTGGTTCCGAGGCGGGACCGGACCGGGGGTGGAGTTGATGAGGTGGTGTTGGTGCCGTGAACGGTAGAAGCCCGCGCTGTCAGCCCGGCCCCACGAGCCGATCGCCGAAAACCGGCGCTGACCTGCGTTGTGAGCCGTACCAGATCAGGCGGGGCCGTCGTGAAGCACTACGCTGTGAGAACCGGCGACCCTCACAGAGGACCTCACCGAGGGCAGACGCGGACGTTCGGCGGCGTCCGGGTACGAGCGCCCACGTTCGGGTATCTGGCAGGCAGCCGGCCGACGCCCGGTTCGCGGCAAATGAGGATCGGTTCGCCCGCGAGACGCGGCATCATCGTGAGCTAACCTTCTTGGCTGTCTCGCCGTGCCCGCAGCGACTGGGATGGATCGCGTAACGCGACGGCGCGTAGCTGGGCTGCAATCACCTGTTGGTGGTCGGGCAGGCCTTCCGGGTGGTCCAGCCACCAGCCCGGTCCCCAGCGCATCACCTTCCCGTAGAGAGTCAGGACGAGACCGGCCTCGAAGTCCGGAGCGGGACAGCGCACCGCCCGCACCAATGGATCGTCGTTCCTCCGCCACTCGTAGCGTCCCGCCCCGGGGACGTACTCGCCGGGTCCACGGTCCTCGAAGCAGTCGAAGAAGAGCCAGCCGGATGTGTCAGCTGAGGCATAGCAAAGCACGCGTTTCTCGATGACGATGCTCGGCGGTCCGTAGCTGGCTTCGACCTCACTGCGACGCGCATCCTGGCCATCGAATCGCTGCCGGACACTATCGGTGAGGTGGTCCCAGTCACCCGTGTCGAGCAGCCGCTCCAGCCGGAGGTAGCCCAAGCGGTGAAACTGCTCGGCGAAGACCGAGGCGACCTCGGCGACGCAGTTGCGCTCCTTGCCGAACATGGCGATGAAGGGTCCGGCGACACCCAACTTCCCGTACGAGCCAAGCACCGTTAGGACAGCGTCCTGGTCCGGCTCCGATGACCGCCTGGAACCCGAGGGCGACGACCTCATCCGCCGCCGGCCTGCAACGCGGCAGATGAGTAAGGAGTCTTTGGGGGTGATTCATTGCCTCCTTGGACGGGCTGCCGGCCTGCTCGAGGCTGTCGGGTGGCGGATCATGGTCGCCTGGTCGGGTTGTTGACATCTGTGGATCAGGGCTCTGGTTCTGGTGACTGTCCGGTGTAGCGTGCCTGGCTGTGGCGAGGGTGGTTGCGGTTCATGGGATCTTGAATACGTTCTTGACGCGTCCGCAGATGGTTGCGGTGTGGGGTCCTGCGTTGTTGGGCGGGGTCGAGTTGGCTGGTGTGCGGGATGCGCTGACTGCCGACGATCTTGATTTTGTGGCGTTTGGTGATGTGTTTCGTGCCCCGGGGCGTTTTCTCGGCGCGGGTGTGCCGCCGTTGACGGCCGGCGATGTCGAGGCGGGTCTGGAGACCGAGTTGTTGGTGGAGTGGTGGCGGGCTGCGGCGGCGGTGGATCCGCTGGTGGCGTCGCCGGATGGGCGGTCGTTGGGTGGGGTGGCGTCGGTGCGGGCGGCGGTGTTGGCGTTGGCGGGGTCGCGGTTTTTGGTTCGGGTGTCGGAGCGGGTGTTGGTGTTCTGGCTGAAGCAGGTTTCCGCCTATTTCGGGCAGCCGGAGGTGCGGGCGGAGATTCAGGGGCGGTTCGCGGCCGTGATCGGGCCGGACACGCGGGTGGTGGTGGCGCATTCGTTGGGGTCGGTGGTGGCGTACGAGGCGTTGTGTGCGCATCCGCAGTGGCCGGTGACGGATCTGGTGACGTTGGGTTCCCCGTTGGGGGTGCCGCATGTCGTGACGCAGCGGCTGCGGCCGCCGCCGGTCCGGGATGGGCGGGGGGATCTGGTGGGGGTCTGGCCGGGGGTGCGGCGTTGGGTGAACATCACCGACGACGCTGACTTCGTCGCGTTACGGCCGAGGCTGCGTGAGGTGTTCGGCGGACGGGTGACCGATGTGGCCATCAGCAACGGGATCGCCGCCCACCAGGTTGAGCGGTATCTGTCGGCTGCGGAGACCGGTGCGGCGGTGTTGGCGGGGTTGCGGTGACCGCCGCTGCGGGTGGCGGGTCGCCGCGACGGTTCCTCATCGGCGCGGCCACCGCCGTCTACCATCCCGATCTGGCGGTTCGTCGCCCTGATCTGGAGTTGGAGGATCGGCCTGAGCTGGCCGACGAGTTGTGGCGGGCCCGGGAGTTGTTCACCGGGTTGGGCTACTCAGCGGTGCCGGGCTTCGGGTTGGGGATGGGCGCGCGGGAGTTCCAGGATCGGCTCCGCGTGTTCCTGACCGATCCGCAGCGGCGTCCGGACGACGTGGTGGTGGTCTACTACACCGGTCACGGTGTCGACCACAATGGTGATCTGCTGCTGCCGATGGCCGATACCGTCGATGTCAGCTGGGGCTCGGTGCGGGCCGGTGACCTGACCGGGCGGATTCTGGACAGCCACACCCTGGGCGAGGTGGCCGGGCAGCAACTGCTGTTCGTGTTGGACACCTGCTATGCGGGCAGCGCGGCCGTGCGGATGAACACAGGCGCCGCCGAGTTTCTGACTCGTCTTCGGGCTCTGGACGGTTCCCCGTCCGTCGCGGTGATCGTCGCCGCCCGGGCTAATCAGCCTGCTGTGCCGGGGGCGTTCACCCAGGCTCTGGCCGCCGCGGTGCATGATCGCTCGGTGGCCGGTTTCGAGGTGCCGTTCCTGCCGTTGGACGCCCTGGTCACCGCGATCAACGCGCGGACCCCACCGTCTCAGCAGGCCCGGTTGATGTTCGTTGGGGAAAAGGCGGCGGAGTTCTTCCCGAACCCGCGTTTCGACAACTGGTTCAGCGACTACGACCTGCGCACCCGTGACCTGCGCGTCCAGCGGGAGGCGCGGGAGCGGGAGCGCCGCGATCATGTGGACCCGCGGGCGCGAGGGCTGGACGCTGCGGGTGGCCGGGATGATCTGTGGTTGTTCACCGGTCGGCATGCCGCGTTGCGGGAGGCGACCCGATGGCTGGCGGGGACGGGGCCGGCGACGTTGGTGGTCACCGGTCGACCGGGTTCGGGTAAGTCAGCGCTGTTGGCGCGTCTGGATGTGCTTGCCGATCCGCGCCGGCGGCGGTGGGTGCCGAATCTGCATCTGTTGCCCGCTGACACGATTCCCGCCGACGGTGCGATCCGCCGGTTCGTGTACGCCCGAGGGCAGACTCCGCAGGATTTGCTGGCCGCGCTCGCTGAGGCGGCCGGTGTCGACAGCATCGGTGGTGTGGATTCGGTCAGCGCCCTGGTCCGTGGGCTTCCCCGTGATGCCGAGCCGGTCGTGGTGGTGGTGGACGCGGTTGACGAGGCGGTGGACAGCGGCGAGGCCCGGAGCGGTCGTGGTTCTCCGGTGGTGGAGCAGGTGCTGGCGCCGCTGGTGGCCGCCGCCGGGCGGATACCGCTGCGGATGATGATCGGCACCCGGTCGCATCTGGTCGACGCTCTCGGCCATCCGGTGCGGCGGATGGATCTCGACTGGCCGGAGTTCGCCGACCGGGAAAGTGTGCACCGGTACGCGCGGAGGTGCCTGACCGAGCTGGTCGACACCTCTCCGTACCGCGGGCAGCCCGCGGCTTTCGTGGACGCGGTCGCCGACGCGGTCGCGGACAGCGCGGGTGACTCGTTCCTGGTCGCGTTGATCACTGCCCGCAGCCTCGCGTTGCGTCCGGAACCGGTCGCCAATCCGTACGATCCGACGTGGCGGGCGGGGCTTCCCCGGCACGCCGCAGAGGCGATGAGCCAGGATCTCGACCAGCGGTTGCGCGGCCAGGCCTCCCGCGCGCGTGACCTGCTGCTGCCCTTGGCCTACGCCGAAACGGCCGGTCTGCCGTGGGAGGACTTGTGGCCAGGGCTCGTGTATGCGCTGACCGGACGTCCGTGCACGAACACCGACCTGGAGTGGCTGATCGAGCAGGCCGGCTACTACATCATCGAAACCAGCCTCGACCGCCGCTCGGTGTACCGCCTCTACCACGAATCTCTCGCCGAGCACCTGCGGGAGGACCGCGACACCGAAGCCGACCAGGCCACGATTGTCGATGTTTTGGTCGACCGGGTCCCCCGGCTGATCGACGGCACCCCGGACTGGTCCCGCGCCCACCCGTACACGGCGGCGGCCATCGCCACCCACGCCGCCGCCAGCGACCGCCTCGACGCACTGATCACCCAGCCGCGGTTCCTGCTCGACACCCCCCCGGCGCCGCTGTCCGCAGCACTGCTCCACACCCGCACCCCGGACGGTCACGCCGCCGCTGACGCCTACCGCCGCGCTCTTGCCCGACTCCGTGCCGCCGCCACCGGCCAGCGTGCTGCCTACCTGCAGCTATCCGCTCGCTGCGCGCGCGCCCCGAAACTCGCCCAGGCGATCGCGGACAGCGGCCTACAGCTTCCGTTTGTCACCGACTGGGCATCCTGCCGCCTACCCGCCCCGCACCACACCATCACCGGTCACACCGGCGGGGTCTGGTCGGTGGCGGTGGGGCAGCTTGACGGCCGCCCGATCGTCGTCTCCGGCAGCCACGACCGGACGGTGCGGGTGTGGGACGCGGCCACCGGCACCCCGATCGGCCAGCCCATCACCGGCCACACCAGGGAGGTGAACGCGGTCGCGGTGGGGGAACTCGACGGCCGCACTGTCGTCGTCTCCGGCAGCGACGACCGGACGGTGCGGGTGTGGGACGCGGCCACCGGCACCCCGATCGGCGACCCGTTCACCGGTCACACCGGCGCGGTCTGGTCGGTGGCGGTGGGGCAGCTCGACGGCCGCACTGTCGTCGTCTCCGGCAGCGCCGACCGGACGGTGCGGGTGTGGGATGCGGCCACCGGCACCCCGATCGGCCAGCCCATCACCGGCCACACCGATTGGGTGCGTTCGGTGGCGGTGGGGGAACTCGACGGCCGCACTGTCGTCGTCTCCGCCAGCGCCGACCGGACGGTGCGGGTGTGGGACGCGGCCACCGGCACCCCGATCGGCCAGCCCATCACCGGCCACACCGATTGGGTGCGTTCGGTGGCGGTGGGGCAGCTCGACGGCCGTCCGGTCATCGTCTCCGCCAGCGCCGACCGGACGGTGCGGGTGTGGGACGCGGCCACCGGCACCCCGATCGGCCAGCCGTTCACCGGCCACACCGGCACGGTCTGGTCGGTGGCGGTGGGGCAGCTCGACGGCCGCCCGATCATCGTCTCCGCCAGCCACGACCGGACGGTGCGGGTGTGGGACGCGGCCACCGGCACCCCGATCGGCCAGCCCATCACCGGCCACACCGGCGCGGTCTGGTCGGTGGCGGTGGGACAGCTTGACGGCCGCACTGTCGTCGTCTCCGGCAGCGCCGACCGGAGGGTGCGGGTGTGGGACGCGGCCACCGGCACCCCGATCGGCGACCCGTTCACCGGTCACACCAGGGAGGTGAACGCTGTAGCGGTGGGGCAACTCCACGGCCGCCCGATCATCGTCTCCGCCAGCGCCGACCAGATGGTGCGGGTGTGGGACGCGGCCACCGGCACCCCGATCGGCGACCCGTTCACCGGCCACACCGGTTGGGTGCGTTCGGTGGCGGTGGGGGAGTTCGACGGCCGCCCGATCGTCGTCTCCGGCAGCGACGACCGGACGGTACGGGTGTGGGACGCGGCCACCGGCACCCCGATCGGCCAGCCCATCACCAGCCACACCAGGGAGGTGAACGCTGTAGCGGTGGGGCAACTCCACGGCCGCCCGATCATCGTCTCCGCCAGCCACGACCGGACGGTACGGGTGTGGGACGCGGCCACCGGCACCCCGATCGGCCAGCCCATCACCGGCCACACCCGCACGGTCTGGTCGGTGGCAGTAGGGGAGTTCGACGGCCGCCCGATCGTCGTCTCCGGCAGCGACGACCGGACGGTGCGGGTGTGGGACGCGGCCACCGGCACCCCGATCGGCGACCCGTTCACCGGTCACACCGGCACGGTCTGGTCGGTGGCGGTAGGGGAGTTCGACGGCCGCACTGTCGTCGTCTCCGGCAGCGACGACCGGACGGTGCGGGTGTGGGACGCGGCCACCGGCACCCCGATCGGCCAGCCGTTCACCGGCCACACCGATTGGGTGCGTTCGGTGGC
>NZ_JBSWXD010000206.1:0-9582 GCF_056160425.1 Micromonospora sp. ABR4_055 | reverse complement strand
GGGTGATTCCTGGTTTTTTTTTGTGTGTGTGGTAGGGTGAGGGTGTACTTTGTTGTGGTCGTAGGGGGGGGGGGGGGGGTGGGGGTGGTCGGTGCCTCCCCCCCCCCCCCCCCCCCCCCCCCACTCCCCTGATACCCGGACTATCCGGGCTGTTCCGAAAGGAGATCGTCCAGCCACTCGACACCGGCACCGGCGACGAGGACCGCGAGGATTTCCAGTCGCCGACGGGCGATGCCGGCCGGCAGCCGCAGTCGTCGTGCGCAGGACTTCTCCAGGTCGACGGCGGATCGTTCGAGCGCGACATCGCACATCTCGGCGAGCAGTTTCGGCAGCCCGCTGCGGCGTGCGGCCGGGTTGGCCAACAGTCGCAGCAGCACTTGGCGGCGGCGACGCCGTTGGGGAGTGTCGCCGGGGTCGGCGTACCGCTCGGCCGGGTCGCCCGGGGCGGTGCCGCGGATCGGCCGGGCACCCGGCAGGTCGTCGCACGGGTCGAGCCGGTCGGCGCGACGGTGCAGTGCGGCGGCGACGTTCGCTTCGTAGAAGGCCGGGTTGATCCGCCGGAGTTGGTCGACGGCCGCCGTCAGACGCAGGCGTACCTGCTGGTCGGTGAGTCCGTGCTTGGCCGCTGCGTGCGGGATCCGCCACGGGTCGGCGACCTGGTCGCGCAGCCCGATCACGAAGCTGATCAGCAGGTCCAGGCCGACCGGGTCAGCGGCCAGCGGCGCTGCCCAGCGGGCGGTGGTCAGGTCGCGTTCGGGGCGGGCGTGCATGCCGCGCGCCGTCGCCGACCGGCGGCGCAGTTCGGCGATGGCCTGGCGTTGGTCCTGGTGCACGAACTGCCAGTAGACGGCGCGTAGCCAGGGTGCGATGTCGGCGTTGGCCCGGTCCGGGTGGTGGGCGTAGCGGAGCAGGTCCGCGCCGGCGGCGTCGGGGTCGACCGTCGAGGCGTGCGGCCCGTAGAGGAAGGACACCACCTGGTTGATCTCCTCGATCCGGCTGGGGCCGCCGACGCCGACGCCGGTGCGGGCGCTGCCGCTGGCGGTGCCGTGGTCGGTGGCGTTGCGCCGCAGTCGGTCGAACTGGCGGCGGATGTGCTCGTCGCGTACGTCGGCGCAGTTGGCGCACAGGTGCAGCCACCGGTTGGCGGCGCGCGGGCTGTCGACGCAGTGGCTGGTGCCGTGCACGGTGCGCGCGATGACCATCCCCAGGTGGTGGGTCATGGCGCGGACGACGGCGAGGAAGAAGAAGGCGTACGTGTCTTGCGGGTCTTCCGGTGAACGCAGTGCGGTGTCCATCGAGGTGCCTCCCGTTGCGACGCAGGAGAACAGCGGGGTGGATGAGCAGGCGGGGCTGGGTGCCCGCCGGACGACACCGGTGTCGTGATGTGGTGGGGAGCGACCGCCCAGGGCGCCGGCCCGAGGACCGTGGACGGGGAGTGAGGCAACCAGTGAGACTAACTCCCGGTGCTCATGTGAACACCATACGTGTGGTTACTCGATGGTAGCAACTGGAGGTCGATCCGAGGCCGGTGACCGTCCACACACGTCCACCTGGTGGACTGCGCTGCCACTTCGTCCATCTGCTCCAGGTAGGAGCAACCCGGCAACCGGAGGACGACATGGGCAAGACGATCAGGATCAACGGGGTCGACGTACCGGTGATCGACGACATGCTGTCCGGCCGCGACATCAAGCGGGCGGCCGGCCTGCCGCAGGAGCGGGTCCTGGTCCGCCAGGACGACGACCGCAACGTCATCGTCCCCGACGACCAGCGGATCCGCGTCGCCGATCAGCAGCAGTTCACCCACCACGCCCGGCACTCCAAGGCAATGACCACGCTCGACCCGAGGCGGCTGCGCATCCGCCACGAAGCAGCCCAGCTCGCGTACGCGTACCCCGGGCTGACCGTCGCCGACGACGAATCCTGGCTGCACATCCCCGAGTTCCGGCTCCCGCCGCACTGGGAGCCGGACCGCACCACCGTGCTGATCGTGCCGCCGGCCACCTACCCGGAGACCGCCCCAGACGGATTCTTCCTCGGCGACCACCTGCGCCGCCGCGACGGCCGCGCGCTCGTGCAACCCGCCCACTACTTCTCGGCCTACAAGAACCGATACGCCGAGCTGGGGTACCGCTGGTACTGCCTGGAAGACCCGGAACGCAACTGGGATCCGCGCTTCGACTCGCTGGTCAGCTACGTCGAGGCGATCCGCACCTACCTCGGCACGGTCGACTGATGACCTGCGTGCTGCGGATCAGCCACGACACCTGGGACACCGTACGGCGGCATCTGCGCGACAGTGACGACGAACGCGGCGCCTACCTGCTGGCCCGCGCCGGCCGGTGGACCGACCCGTGGGGCGCCCGGGCCGTCACCGACTTGCTGGTCACCCGGGCCATCCCGATCCCGGACGACGCGCTGTCGGTGCAGAACGGCGTACGGATCGAAGTCGCCGCCTGGCTGACTAGGGAGGTGCTGATCGCCTGCTTCGAGACCGGCCTGTCCCTTGTCGACGTGCACAGCCACCCGTTCGCCGACGACACGGTCAGGTTCTCCGGCCTGGACGTGGAGAACATGCGCCAGACGCACACCGAGTTCCTTGACCGGATGCCGGCCGCGCCGCCGGTCGGGGTGGCGTCGCTGGTGCTCGGGCAGGCGTCGGTCGCCGGCGCGTACACCGACCCGGACGACGGGACGCTGCGGATGCTCGACCGGTTGGTGCTGCTCGGCGACGACGACCTGACCGAGGTGAAACTGTGCCGATTCTGACCACACCGGTCCTGACCGCACCGGCCGGTGGGCCGGACCCGCAGGCCGGTGCCACCGGGCCGAACCCGGCGGACCGCTACGACCGGCAGGTGCGGGCGTTCGGCCCGCACACGCAGCGCCGGCTCGCCGAGCTGACCGTCGCCGTGGTCGGCCTCGGCGGCGTCGGCAGCCAGGTCGTCCAGTCGCTGGCCCACCTGGGGGTGGGTGGGCTGCTGCTGGTCGACCCGGACACGGTCACCGCCACCAACCTGAACCGTCTGGTCGGTGCGAAGCCGGCCGACGTGGCGCGGGCGGCGACCAAGGTCACCGTCGCGGCCCGCACGGTCCGGACCATCAACCCGCAGGTACGGGTACGCGGCATCGCCGGCAGCATCCTCGACCCGGTCGTCTGGCAGCAGGTGCGCCCGGCCGAGGTGATCGTCGGCGCGGTCGACGGGCACGCGCCACGCTGGGCGTTGAACCGGCTGGCCGTACAGTACGCCCGCTGCTATCTCGACGTCGGGGTCGAGCTGGGACCGGCACCCCGCCCGGAGCCGTCCGACGACCACAATCAAGAAGCTAATTCCCGGGTACGGCTGGAAGCCGGCGGGCATCTGGCGGTGGTCCGCCCCGGTGGCCCGTGCCTGCTCTGCCTGTCCGGCTACGACCCGCGTCTGGTGGATGCCGAGCTTGACCCGGGGTTGGCTGCTGCGCGCCGGGCGGCCGGCTACCGGGTCGACGATCCGGCCGAGCCGACGCCCAGCGTGGTTTTCCTCAACCAGATCATTGCCGGGTACGCAGTCGGCGAGCTGCTGAACTATGTCTCGCCGTGGCGGTCACCGGTGCGGTATCTGCTGGTGGACGCGGCGGCGAACGAAACGACGGTGCTGGACGCCGACCGCGACCCGGAGTGCCTGGCCTGCGGGCCGGACTCGCCACGCGGTCTGAGTGACGCCGCCGGCCCACCGTCCGTGGCCCGGACGACTGCGCCTCCAGCGGCGCACGACGCTGCCGGAGCACCGCCGAGCCCGAACACCCAGCCATCCCGATATCCGTCATCCGGCGAACCAGCCCCGCGCAACGAGTCCCGCCACCACGACACCTGATCCCAGGCCGGCTGACGCCGGCTCTCGATAGACCCAATGCGACTCCGCGTGATCCCGTCACGGGATTTTCTCCCCCGACGGGATCACGCGCTGCGGTGCATCGGGGATCAATGCTGCACCGTCGTGGTACGCCACTCGCGGACACCACGAAGGGCATTTCGCTTGCCCAACTCCGGTGTGGTTTTCGTGTGTCCGGGGACCGTGATCGGCAAGCGGTCGGCGGAGAACATGCTGTTTCAATCCGGCGCGGTTTTCGTGTGTCCGGGGACCCGGCCCCTCCGATGCCGCTGAGCGGCGTCGTCACCGGTTTCAATCCGGCGCGGTTTTCGTGTGTCCGGGGACACCTGTGGTGGCGAAGGGTGTCGGGCATCGCACGTCGAGTTTCAATCCGGCGCGGTTTTCGTGTGTCCGGGGACTTGACAACGGTAGGCCCGGCATCACGTACGCCGGGGTTTCAATCCGGCGCGGTTTTCGTGTGTCTGGGGACATGACCGCATCGGTACCCTCGTCGACAGGCACAACGAGTTTCAATCCGGCGCGGTTTTCGTGTGTCCGGGGACCGTGTCCGAAATGTCGGGCGGTCTGAGCTGGGCAAACATGGTGTTCCGAGGGCAACCTCTTGTTGATCATGATCTTGAGGGAGCCTCGAATGATCTCCGTGGGGAAGGTTTTCGCAGCTCAGGTGCACTTTGGGATCTTTCCGCCAACCTACCCGGGATCCCGGGCGTGTCGGAGGTTGTCGCAAGGGGCATTTCCGGACATAAGCTCCTGTTGATCTCGGCGGCGACGTCGATGCCACCGATTCTATCGGAGTTCGTCCGTCCGATCTCGGCATGAATACCTCTCCTTCCCGGCTGTTGAGTCGGATGTCTGACCAGCCGACGTTGTGGGCCGCCTGGTCGCGGGTCGCCGCCGGCACCGCACTCGCCGGAGCGGACGGCGTGACCGTCGCCGAGTTCGCCCACCACCTCGGCCCACGACTGGAGTCGCTGTCCGCGCTGCTGCGCAGCGGCGAATACACTCCGCAACCCCTTCGACTGATGACCGTCACCCGTGGTGGCGAGCGCCGCGACCGGGGCATTCCGACCGTCGCCGACCGGGTCGCCCAGCGCGCTTTCCTGCACGTCGCCGGCGACCGGTGGGAGACCCGCCGCGCCGAGGTCAGTTTCGCGTACCAGCGGGGTCGTTCCTGGGTGGACGCGCTGACGATGGCTCTCGCGTACCGGGACAAGGGTTTGCGCTATGTGGTCCGCGCGGACATCGCGGATTTCTTCGCCAGCGTCGACCACCAGCTCCTGCACGAGATGGTCAGCGGCAGTCTCGCCGACCCGGCGGTCAGCCGGATCGTACGCGGCTGGTTCACCGCGCCGATGCTGACCGCCGCCGGTCTGCGTACCCGGGGTCGGGGTGTTCCCGAAGGCGCGCCGATCAGTCCGACCCTGGCCAATCTCTACCTGCGTGAGTTCGACGCCCGGGTCGACGGCCGGCACGGCCGGCTGGTGCGTTACGCCGACGACCTGGCGCTGTTCTGCCTCGACCTCGACGCGGCGGTCAACGGCGCCCGGCAGATCGGTGCCGAGCTGGCCGCGCTCAACCTGCGGCTGCACCCGGGCAAGACGCAGATCACCACGTTCGACGCTGGGTTCAGCATGCTCGGCTGGGTGTTCGACGGCGAGCACGGTCGGCCCAAGCAGCCCAACGCGGACTGGACGCACCCGCTGCTCAACACGCCGCAGCGGGGCAAGCTGCCGGCCAGCAACGGGAGCCGGCGATGATCGGCAAGGCGTTCCACGTGATCGGCCCGGACTGCGTCCTCGGCCGGCGCGACGGCCGGCTCGTCGTGCACCGCGACGGTGTGCTGCGTGCCTCCGCGCCGCTGACCATGGTCGGCGAGGTCGTCACCACCGGCCGGGTGACCGTCACCCCGCACGCAATGCACAGCATGCTCGCCCACGACATCCCGTTGATCCTGCTCAGCCGCAACGGCCGACCGCTCGGCCGGCTCGAACCGCCCACCGCCGGGCACATCGCCGCCCGGCTGCGTCAACTCGACCGGCACCGCGACCCGGCTGCCCGGCTCGACCTGGCCCGTGCTGTCATCCCCGCTAAGATCGCCAACCAGGCGACGCTGCTGCGCCGCCGCGCGAAACGCAGCGGCGACCCGGCGACGGTGTGGGCGGCGGTGACCCGGCTCGCCGAGTTCGAGCAGGCCGCCAGCGCCGCCACCGACCTGGCGCAACTGATCGGCATCGAAGGAGCGGCGGCCGGCGCGTACTTCCGGGCCATCCGGGTGATGACCCCGGCCGAGTACGGCTTCGCCGCCCGCGACCGCAGCCGCCGCGACGTGACCAACGCGCTGATCAACTACTGCTCGGCGCTGCTGCGGGAAACCGTGCACGGGGCGATCCTCGCCGCCGGGCTCGACCCGTACCTGTCGTTCCTGCACACCCCGAGCCGGGGCCGGCCCACGCTCGCCTTCGACCTGATGGAGGAGTGGCGGCCGGCGCTGCTGGAGAACACCGTACTGGCGATGCTCGGTCTGCGTACCGTGACCGACGCCGACTTCGACGGCACCCACCTGACACCCGGCGCGACGTCCGCGCTGATCTCGCGGTTTCAGGCCCGGCTGGCCATGCCGGCCCGCGAATGGCCGGCCCCCGCCGACCAGCCGACCTACCACCAACTGGTACGCCGCCAGGCGCTGCGGCTGCGCGGCTGGCTGCTCGACGAGCAGGCGCAGTACCGGCCGTTCCGCTGGAGGTGACCGTCATGCAGCCCAGCTGGTGGACCGTCACCTTCGACCTGCCCGACGACCGCGACCGGCGGCAGCTGACGACGCTGCTGCGCCGCCACGGCGTACGGGTGCTGTACAGCGTCTTCACCATCCACATCGGTGACACGCACCTGGACCGGTTGCTCGCCGCCAGCGCCGAACGGTTCACCGGCGGCGGGCACCTGCTGGCCCTGCCGTCCTGCCCGGACTGCGAAACCGCCGGGTACGGCGTACCGCTGGAAGTCCTCCCCGAGCAGGGCTGGGCCGGCTGGTGAACCGGCCGGTGCTCGTCGTCTACGACATCGTGAACGACCGTCGCCGCGCCGAGGTACGCGCCCGGCTCGGCCCGATCGCCGACCGCTTCCAGTACAGCGGGTGGCTGGTGCCACAGGAGGTCAACCTGACCGCGGCGCGGGTCGTCGCCGACCTGGCCGCGGTCGCCGGCCCGGCGGACCGGATCCACGGTCACGCCCCGTGCCCCGGCTGCGCCCGCCGGGCCAGGTGGCTGCCGGCCCGCCAGCCACACCGCCTCACCCGCCAACCCGGCTGGACCGCCCACTGAACGTGGCCGCCGATCTACTGGGGTCGCCAACGTGGCTGGCAAGGCACCGGGCGGTACGGTGCCCGTGTGGAGCGGATCACGCTGGAAGACCTCCGCGATGACGCGGGCAGGGCGCTGGAGTCGGTCGGGCGCACCGGCGAGCCGGTCATCATCACCACGCACGAGCGGCCGGTGGCCGTACTGGTCGGGATCGACGAGTGGGAAGAGCTCGAAGCGTTCCGGGACAGCAAGGACGCTGCGGTGATCGCCCGCTCCCGTGCCGAGGGACAGTTCGTGCCGCTGTCGGCGGCGCTGGAATCGCTCGGGGTCGAACCTCGTGAAGTTCAAGCTGCAGCTGGGGCGGGTCGGTGAGGAGAATCGAGGTCATGAGCAGCTTTCCAGCCGCAGGTTGGCGCAAGTCCACGCGGTCGGGCGGCGACGACAACTGCGTCGAGGTGAACGTGACGGGTGATCGGGTGGGCGTGCGGGACAGTAAGGCCGGCCCGGCGGGTCCGATTCTCGACTTCAGCCGTACATCGTTCGCCTCGTTGCTCCACAGCCTGCCCGCCAGACAGGGGTACCCCGAACGGACGTGATCCCCGTTTCCGGTTGCTGACCGCGCGTGGGGTGGCGGCGGCACCTGATGGTGATCCGCAGGGAACGCCCTTGGACGGTGTGGCGGCGGCGATGCGGAACCGGCCGGACGCGGATGTGCTGGCCCAGGCGCGGGAGACCCTCGCGGGACATGCCGAGTCGGTTGGCGGAGTGTCGGGCGTGTGACCTGCCGGCGCGCGCCGCCGACAGGTGACGACGTACATGGAAGGACGTAGATCAGTACCTCGCCCGAGCCGGCGGGGTCCGCGCTGCCGACTCGGAGGGCGGAGAAGGCTACTCGTCGTCGTCCGGGCGCGGCGGCCGGTTGTGCTTCGCCCACTCGGTGATCTCGGCGGCGAGGTACACCTTCATGCCGCGTAGCTCCTGGTAGGGCTTCGGAAAGCCGGGTCGGCGAGCGATCTGTTGGAACCGCTGCCGAGACACGCCGAGGTACTCGGCGATCTCGTACGGACCCATCAACTCGCCCGGTCCTCCGGTCATGAGCCGAACGGTAGGCATGTTCGGGTCTACCCAATCGGGCCTACCCTATTGACTACTCCTGCAAATGTGGCTCATGATTCGCGTGTGCCAGCAGGGATCGGGAGACGCGGGATCGGGGTTGCGCAGTGTTCGAGGGCGTGGGGCATCAGGTCGAACCGCACCAGGTCAGGGCGGTCCGGTTCGGGTCGCGGTGGCGTGGGCTGGACCCCGACGAGGTGTACGTCTATCTGGGGCTTCTCGCCGACGAGCTGGATCGGCTGGTCCGACAGAGCGATGCCGCTCGGACCGAGTCCGAACGGCTCCGGGAAGGACTGTGGCAGTGGCGGCAACGGCACATCGGCTGCCGGTTCGACGACCCGCCGCCGGCATCGGGTGATCCGGAGCCCGGTCGGCAAGCCCGGAACGGGGGTCGGTGGTGAGCGGCGGAGCTCGCTGGACAATCCACGTACCCACCCCTGGCCAGACGGGGCGGCCTCGATCGGCGCGGACACGCCAACCCGGGGCCTTGATCGGACACGGGAGGTCCGACCCGATGAATAGTTTCCCCGCCCCACCGGACGAACTCGCACCCGCCCGGCTGATGGCGCTCTACCCGCCCGGCAAGAGCCCTGTCATCGACCGGGTGGAGAACGCGCTCCGGGCGTTCGAGGCCACCGACCGGCCCAGCGCCGAACGTCTGCTGTCCATGTGGGCACACACTCCGGAGCTGTCCCGCCGAGAGCGGGCCGCCGTGCTCGCCCGGTTCGATCCCACCGATTCGGGCGGAGGGCGTACGTCGTGACGATCCTGGTGATCGGCCCGCGTGAGCTGCCTAAGACGGACACGGTGGAGGTGTGGTGTGACGCGGGTTCCGGCGGGACGGGGCAGCGCGTCAAGGTTCCCGTGAAGCTGCTGACCCTCTCCGAGCGCGACCGCGGGGAGGGCCGAACGGCGCTGTACGAGTACGAGTCGTACTACTGCCGGGAGTGACCGACCCCGGGTAATTCTGGCCGGGCGTTCCGTCGTCCGTGTGGGCGAGGCGGCCGGAACTGGCTCGGGCGGTTACGTCGTACGGTGCCCCGGCTCCATGACCGGTCACTGGTGCCCAACGCCTCCGCCAACGGGCATCGTACGGCCGGGCGCGCTCCGGGCCTTCCGTTCCGCTTGGGCGACCTGGCGGACCTCGGGGGGTGGGGGGGGGGGGGGGGGGGGGGGGGGAGGGGGGAGGGGGGGGGGGGGGTTGGTGTGTGTGTGGTGTTTCTTGTTTTTTTGTTTGTGGTGTTTTGTTTGGTGGGTGGTTTTCTCCCCCCCCCCCCCCCCCCCCCCCCCCCCCCCCACCC
>NZ_JBSWXD010000205.1:0-9810 GCF_056160425.1 Micromonospora sp. ABR4_055 | reverse complement strand
GCGTTTCTTCTCCGGTGGGTCTGGTTGTTAGGTTTCGCAGGCCGAGGCGACCACCCCCCACCACCCGGCCGGTCGTTCCTTTTGGGCGCGGACCCGCCCGGTCCTTCGTGGTGGAGTCGCAGTCGCCTCGGACTCGTCGCAGTTCGCCTCGGACGCCCGGTGGACCGTCGCGGGCCGGACACGACGCAGCCGGCGCTCGCAGATGCGAGCGCCGGCTGTGTCAGGTGGGTGGGCCGGTCAGGCCTCGTGGACCCGCATCGGCAGGCCGCCCCGGACCCGCAGGGTCAGCATCGGTTCCGGAACCAGGCGGTAGCCGGGCTGCACCGACATCCGCAGCCGACGCGCCACGCAGGCGATAACGAACACCGCCTCCATCAGCCCCAGGTTGTTGCCGACGCAGAAGCGCGGGCCGGCGCCGAACGGGATGTACGCGTACCGGGGCCGGTCGGTGCTGCGGTCGGGGTCGAACCGGTCCGGGTCGAACCGGTCCGGATGCGCCCAGAAATCCGGATGCCGGTGCAGGGTGTACGGGCAGAGCACCAGGTCAGCGCCGGCCGGCACATGGTAGCCACCGACCACGTCGTCGCCCTGGGCGATCCGGGGCAGCAGCCAGACCGGCGGGTAGAGCCGCATCACCTCGTCGACGACCATCGCGGTGTACCGCAGCCGGTGCAGGTCCTCGTAGACCGGTGTCCGGTCGCCGAGCACCTCGACCGCTTCGGCGTGCACCCGCTCCCAGACGTCGTGATGCCGGTCGAGCAGATGGAACGCCCAGGTCAAGGTGCTGGCGGTGGTCTCGTGACCGGCCAGCAGCAGGGTCACCAGCTCGTCGCGCATCCGCTGCCGGGCGACCTGCGGATCGGCTTCCTCGTTGGTCGATCCGATCAGCCGGGACACCACATCGTCGCGTTCGGCGATGCCGCCGGCCGCCCGCCGCCGGGCAACCAGCTGGTCGACGACGTCCTGCAGCTCGGCGCGGGCCCGGCGGAACCGCCGCTGCCGGGGCAACGGCACCCAGGTCGGCACCGCGCCCAGCGACATCATCTCGAAGATGGCCTGGTCCTGGACGGCTTCGAACGCGTCGCCGATGCCGCCGAACTCACCCAGGTCGGTGTCGAGCAGGGTCCGGCCCAGCACCCCGAGGGTCAGGTCGGTCATCTCGTGACGGATGTCGACCGGTTCGTCGCGGCCGACCATGGTGTGCAGCCGGTCGGCCAGCCCGACCGCCTCCTCGGCGATCGCGCCGGCCTGCCGGGCGATGCGCCGGGCCTGGAACACCGGCTGGATCGTCTTGCGCTGCTTGCGCCACAGCTCACCCTCGCTGGTCAGCAGGCCGTCACCGAGGGTACGGCGGGCGTGGACCAGCCCGATCCCCTTGTGGTAGTTGCCCGGGTTCTCAGCGAGCACGTGCTTGGCGTGGTCGGGGTGGTTGAAGAAGTACAGGGTCTTCGGCCCCAGCGGCAGCCGGACGGCGTCGCCGTAGCGGGCCGACACCGACCGCATCACATCCAACCGGTTACGGGCCATCCGGGCCAGCAGGGCCGGTGCCGACCAGGGTGACGGCCCGGGGGGACGCAGCCGGCTGGGCTGGTCGGCGAGCGCCGTCACGGCTGCGCCCCGACGTCGGCGCGGAACCGTGCGGCAATCGCACACCGCCAGATCTCGTACGCCGGCAGGTCGGACTCCGCCGTGACGGGCGGGATCTCCTCGTCGGTGATCCGGGCCGCTTCGACCGCACCGGTGCGGCAGAACACCTCGGTGGCCAGCTCGGTGTGCGGCATCAGCAGCCCGGCGCGGACCCGGGCCTGGGCTGCGAACGCGCTGGCCTGGGCGACGAACGGGGCATGGTCGCCGGAGCGGCGCAGGAACAGGGCAAGCTCCTCCTCGGTGGCGCCGCCGGCGTACGTCGCGGCCAGGCCGGCGCCGCTGTACAGGTCCTGGTGCCGGGCGACGGGGAACGCGTCGATCAGGTCCGCGGCGCGCGTCGGGTCGGAGCCGGCGACGAACCAGATGGCCCGGCCGATGCCCTGGTCCACGACGCGGTCGGCGTACCACGTCGGGCCTTCCGACGGCCAGGGGAAGCCGCGCACCGTCCGCCGGTTGACGACGTACTCGGCGGTGTGGAAGTACGCCTGGTGGAAGCCGTACCCGTCGAGCACCAGCCAGCGCAGCAACGGGTCGGTCGCGGCGGCGCTGGCCCGGCCCCAGAGGAACCGGGGCAGTCGGGCCATCGCCCAGCCGATGCCGACGTACGCCATGTAGACGTGCCGGTCGCCGGTCCCGGCGAGGAACTCGGCGCTGCGCCGGGGTTTCCCCGGGGTGATCGCGTCGACCAGGGCGAAGCCCATCGCCGCGCCCTCGTAGGCGAACCCCTGGAAGCGGGTCGGCAGCGGAGCGAGGTCGGTGTCGACGTCGGTGACCCGCCGAGCACCGGCGGCTGAGGAGAGCCCGGCGAGGAACGAGGCACCGACGGATTCCAGAACCTCAACTGCTTCCGGCCCTTTGTCGTGGAAGCCACGAACGGATACCCGGGTCTGCGAAATGTCAGGGGTCAGGACCCGTTGCCGGAGCCCTCGGATGATTCCGGTCACCTATCGCTCCCATTCATCCAGATCAGACAAGCATCATCATTGATCGTGCCGGTGCGACAGTGCGGACGCCACTTCCCGATTGCCCTGTGACCTGCAGCTAAGTAGCGTCAACAACGGCACTATGAGAGAAGACCACCGTCGCTCGCCGGGGCACGATCAGACCGGACCGACACCAACGAAATTGTCGTACGACACATCGAGCGACAACCTGTACGGGCACTCCACGCCGGTACGGGAGATTTGTTTTGCTCAGGCGCCGTTATCGGCCCGGTCGGCGGACGATATCCGACCATGGCGCATGGGTGGATTCCAGAAATGGAGGAGACCGATGTTGGTCCTGGTCACCGGCGGCACCGGATTCGTCGGCGCGCACACGGTCGCGGCCACCCTCGCCGCCGGCCATCGGGTCCGGGTGCTGGCCCGCGACCCCGCCGGGGTGTCCCGGGCCATGGCGCCGTTGGGAGTGCCCGAGACAGCGGTCGACGTGGTGCTCGGCGACGTCACCGACGCGGTCGCAGTCGACCGGGCGGTCCGGGACACGGACGCGGTGGTGCACGCCGCATCGGTCTACTCGTTCGACAGCCGGCGGCACGCCGCGACCCGGCGGACCAACGTACGCGGAACCGAGCTGGTGCTGGCGGCGGCGCGTAACCATGGGGTGGCCCGTACGGTGTACGTGTCCACGGTGGGCGCGTTGCTGCCGGCGGCCGGCTCGCCGCTCGATCCGAGCGCTGCGCACGGCCCGAGTTCGCTGCTCGGCCCGCGCTCGCCGGTCGGCACCGCCAGCGAGCCCTACCTGGCCAGCAAGGCGGCGGCGGAACGGGTCGCCCGCCGACACCAGGAGCAGGGCGCGCCGGTGGTGATCAGTTACCCGCCGGCGCTGCTCGGTCCGGACGACCCGAAGGTCGGCGACCAGACCGCCCGGCTGCGGTACGTGCTGCGCGGCATGATGCCGGTCTGGCCAACCGGCGGTTTCCCGGCCGGCGACGTCCGCGACACCGCCGCCCTGCACGCGGCGCTGCTCACCGCGCCGAGCGACGGCCTGGACCGGCACTTCGGGCCGGGACGGTACGTCAGCACCCGCGACTACGTGGCCACCGTCCGCGCGGTGACCGGGCGACGGCTGCCGACGGTGTTCCTGCCGGCCCGGGCGATGTTGCCGTTCGCCCGGCTCACCGACCTGGTGCAGCGGGTCTGGCCGTGGCACATCCCGGCTGAGTACGGCGCCTGCTACGTCTGCGCCTGCGCGGCGCACCCGCCGCAGGAGGAGCCGTTGGTCGGGCCGCCCGCCCGTCCGTTCAGCCGAACGGTCGCCGACACGGTGCGCTGGCTGCACCGGACCGGGCGGCTCTCCGCCGGGCAGGCCGGACGGGCGTCGACCGACCCGGCCGGACGGCCATTGCCCGACCGACAGTGATCCGCCGTGGCGACACGGCCGTACCAGGGAGGCAAGCATGTCCGAAAGCGACTCCGTCCGCGCCGAGTCGGGTGTCTCGGGCGCCGGGCCGGATCCCGCCGGGCCGATTCCGACCGGACCGGCTGCGGCCGGGTACCGGCAGGTCCGCCGGAACGTGACCGAGCTGCTCACCGCGGGTCCGCCGGACCTGGCTGCGGCCGTACCCGGCTGCCCGGACTGGAGCATCGCGGACCTGGCCAGCCACCTGGTCCAGGTCTGTGCCCGGGTGTATGAGCGGATCGCCGCGGGTGAGACGGCGACGGAAGGCACCGGCGGCGGACCGACGCCGGCCGGCATCCAGTTCTCACTGCTGCCGTCGGACCGCGCGACCGCACCGCTGCCGGCCGGTGGGATCGGCGAGCTCCTCGACGACTGGACGCGGTTGAGCGGGCCGGTCGAGCAGTTCCTCGGCGAACCGTTCACCGTCCGACGGGGCATTCTCGTAATGGACGCGTTCACCCACGAGTTGGATCTACGCCGGGCGCTCGGGGTGGATCCGCCGGCACCGCAGCACCCGGCGCTGCCGATAGCGATGGGCATCTTGGCGAAAGGACTATCGCTGTCGACCCGCAACCGCGGCCTGCCGGCGCTGCGGGTGGAGACCGACCTCGGCCAGTGGCCGATCGGCGAGGGTGCGCCCGCGGCCACCGTCGCCGGCTCCTGGCACGACGTCTACCAGGCGATGTCCGGCCGGTTGACCGAGGAACGGATCCGCGCGCTGCGCTGGAGCGCGGACCCGGCACCGTGGCTCGCGGCGTTCACCTGGGGACCGTTCGTCGTCCCCGTCCGCTGACGTCACCGCCCGACGTCGCTGGCCGAGGTCGCTGGCCGCTGACACCACCGCCAGGGGCCGTTGCCTCGCCGGCGAACGCAGTGTCACCGCACCGGGTCGGGGGTACTCGTTGAGCTTGATGCCGCAGGTGCATTCTGATGCGCCTGCGGCATCACGTCTTCAGAAGCACCGACGGAAGACGTCGCTGCGGATCCCTCGACCCCGCAGTCGGAAGCACATGTATCGACGTCGCCCGGCCGGCAGCGTGCGCCACCGGCCGGGTGAGGGCAGACCTTCGGGTCACGATCGGATCGCGCCGACCACCCGGGTCCGCCCGGCGACGCGCCGTTCGTCACGGCCGCGGGACCGACGGCTCCGGGAACCGGTCACGTGCCCGTCGAGTTCGGGCAGTGCGATCAGGATGGGCAGGTCGAAGACGCCGGTGGCGTGCAGTTCCAGGTCGACGGTGAGATCGGTGCCGACCGTCACCGACAACGGCTCGTGCGCGCCGACCGCGAGCGGACGTCGGGTCGATGGGCGGGCGGTGATGTCGTCCAGCGCGATCGCGGCTGCCCTCAGGTACCATTCGCCTTCCGGAACATCGGTGAGCAGGTAGTCGCCGGACGCCTCGAGGATGTCGCAGGCGGCGGGCAGCCCTTGCACGATCGGGCTGTCGAACACTCCGACGTAGACCTTGACCGGAACGTCGATCGGCGGCAGCACGACCTTTCCGCTGATCGTGGCAGCTCGCCGGCTGCCGGCCGACCGGGGCTGGGACAACTGTGGGATGCCGTGCTCGGCGAGCCACCGGTAGCGTGCCGGCGAGATGCCGACGCTGCGGGTGAACCGACTGATGAAGGTGCCCAGACTGTTGTAGCCGACGGCGTAGGCGATGTCGGTGACGCTCATGTCGGTCTCCAGCAGCAGGTGTTTCGCCTTGTACAGCCGGATCGCTGTCAGGAAGCGGCCGGGCGACGTGCCCGTCTTGGACCGAAACAATCTGGAAAAGTAAAAACGACTCAGAAAGGCAGAATCGGCCATAGCGTCGAGTGAGAGTGGCTCGTGGTAGCGGTCCCACATGATGGCAATAGCCCGTTCGACGGCGTTAGGCACTGCGGATCAACTCCATTCGGCTGTAGACGACGAGGTCGCCTCTCGAACAGTGCGCTCGCGCGCTGGTCACCCACTGCAGATTCCGGGAGCATCGACACAAACCCATTGCCCCAGCTCAGAGGCACCACCACGCCGCCACCACCCTGGCGGGGTGCGGCGGGAGCGGTACACCGAGGGTAATCGCCAACACGCCGCTTGGCTGCGCGGCGGCTCACGGGAGGCAGGAAAGTGTCGAACATCGCTCCACCATCTAGGCCCTGACCGGTCCGGATGACTTAAGACCCTACCATAAATCGAGAACAATAAGTGCAGCCAAATTTCGACTTTCTTGCTCTATCAATGGCCGGGCGCCGATCACCATCCGTAGCGGATACCCGCATTACTCGGCGATACCCTTTCTGTCCGAACGGAATGTCGCCTACCCCCGCATCGGGAGCAAATTGCCCACCCGCCGGGCCGCCGCCATCGCCGCCCAGGAGGAGAGCTCGACCAGCGTACGGTCGTCGGCGCCGACCTGCCGGCAGCGCTCGATGACGGCGGGATCCACCTGGTAGGAGGCGAAGGCGACCAGCAGCGCCAGCCGCGCCACCGGCCGCTGGTCGGCGGGCAACGGCGCGATCAGTTCCTCGACCCAGACCCGACTGATCCCACGTGGCCCGCCACCCCACCGGGCGAGATTGTCCGACACCAGGGCGCGGATGTTCGCCGGCAGCGCGCGGGCGCCGGCGTCGTCGATCGCGGCGCAGGCCCGCGCGTACGCCTGGGCGACGGTGTCGTTGTCAGCCGCCCAGGACAGGTCGGCGGGCAGGTCGGCGGCGGGCAGCAGGCCGAGGGCGGCCCCGGGTACGTGCGCCTGACGGGCGGCACCGGCCATCTGACGACCGAGCACCCACAGCACCGGCGGCAGCGTGAACTCCGGCACCTTGGGCGGTAGCGGTACGTCACGGAGGAACACGTTCACCATCCGGTTGAGGTAGTGCAACAACACCGCCACACCGACCAGGTCGGCGAGCTGCTCGGCCGGAAACTGAGGATCGACCGGCCTGCCCGGATGGTCCACCGACATCACCCATTCGACGAAGACGTCCAGTTCCGGGGCGTTCGTCGCGGGCTGGTCGCGCCGGCCCGGACCGAGCACGGTGAGCGCGCTGTTGTGGATCATGGCGCAGTACGGGCAGGCGTTGCCGGCCGAGACGGCGGTGGCCACCGCCTCCTTGGCCGCCCGGGACGCCAGCCCGGGCACGATCAACGTCTCGCGCAGCACCAGCCACGCCGCGGCGAGCATCTCAGGTGCCGCAGCATGCAGGGCCACCGGCGGCGCGAGCACCCCGAAGTCGCCTTCCATCTGTCGGTACACCTGAGACACGAGACCACTCGCCCTTCCTCGCCGCACTGCGGAGACGTAGCGAATCTGAGTCAGCCCCAGGCCGCTCAGCACCGGACGCATCAGACTTCCCGGCATCATGACCTCATCCGTTCCAATTGATTGGTGACAGGCTATCGGTTGATACTGCCACGTAGCCAGAGCTATCGGAGATCCCGCCCTCCTTTCGCCGGTCTTCAAAATGGTGCGCCGACTAGGCAATCTGGGAGAGCACGACCCCCTGCGGTACATGCCATCATGAGGCGACCAAAATGCCTGTCGACCGTTGCCACAGGTGCTGCCCGCTGCGCCGTGTGCCACTGTCGGGGCTGGCACGGCAGGTCTCGCCCCCGGTTCGGGTCTGGTGTGGAGGGTTGACGCACGGGCAGGCCCGGCACCCGCTCACCCACTGAGGAGAACACTCAATGGAAACGACGACAAAGCAGCCGGGAATCCGGGTCCCGCTGATTGACGAGGAGCACGCCGAAGGCCGCACCGCCGAACTCTACGAGCAGATCAAGGCAGTCACCGGGCTGCCGTTCGTGCCGGACATGTTCCGGCTCACCTCGACCAATCCTCGGCTGCTCGAGGTGGTCGTCGCCGGCTACGGGGGCATCTTCAAGGGCGACACCCTGCCCCGCGATCTCAAAGAGCTGATCTCGGCCTGGACGTCCAAGCTGAACGGCTGCCCGTACTGCGTGGGCACGCACAGCTGGTTCCTCAGCGAGTTCGGTGGCAGCGAGGAGCTGGTCGAGGCCGTCTCGACCGCCTCGACCGCCGAGGAGCTGCCGGTCGACGAGCGGACCCGGCCGCTGATGAAGCTGGTCGAGAAGGTCAGCACCGGCGCGTACAAGATCACCGACGCCGACTGGGAACAGGCCGCCGCCGCCGGCTGGAGCGACGCCGAGATGCTCGAGGCGGTCTTCTGCGCCAGCCTGTTCGCCTTCATCAACCGGCTGGTCGACGCGACCGGGTTGGGTACGTCAACCGACCGCAGCCGGATCGCCCGACAGGGCGACGAGTGACCTCCGGTCGGAGAGGAGTCCGGTCGTGACACGATCCCGCGCGATCCTGCTGACCGGTGCGTCGTCGGGCACCGGCATGTCGTCCGGCTCGGGCAAGGCGGCCGCGCTGCGCCTGCACCGAGCCGGCTGGCCGGTCTACGCCACCGGCCGCAACGTCGACGCGCTGGCCGATCTGGCCGCCGAGGGCATCACCGTGATGCATCTCGACGTCACCGACGAGGAGTCGATGGCCGCTGCGGTCAAGCGGATCACCGACGAACACGGCGCGGTCGGCACGTTGATCAACAACGCCGCGTACAGCCTCAACGGCACCATCGGGGAGACCCCGATGGACGAGGTACGGGCCCAGTTCGAGACGAACGTCTTCGGTCTGTGCCGGCTCACCCAGATGGTCCTGCCCGGGATGCGGGAGCAGGGCGGTGGCCGGGTGGTGCTGATGTCGTCGATCTTCGGACTGTTCGCGACGCCAGGTCGGGGCTACTACCAGGCCACCAAGCACGCGTTGGAGGCGATCGGCGACTCGCTGCGACACGAGGTGGCCCGGTTCGACATCAAGGTGGTGCTGATCGAGCCGTCGCCGATCCTCGGCGGTTTCGTCCCGGACAGCGTCGCCGACCTCGGCATGCAGTCGCACGGCAACCCGGCGCTGTACAAGGACTTCTGGGACTACTTCGTACAGTGGCACCAGGCGTACCGGCTCAGCGACAACCCGCCGCTGCGCGGCAAGATGGCGGTCCGCGCCGAGCATGTAGCCAAGGTCATCGAGACCGCGGTCACCCACCCCAACCCGCGCGTCCGGTACCGACTCGGGATACCCGCCCGGCTGCTGACCCGGATGCGGGCGACGATCGGTGACCGCAACTGGGACCGGTTCGTCCGCGCGTTCTTCCCCATCCCCTGACCGTGGCCGTGGGCCGTGGCCATGGCCCACGAACTGATCGGCGCCGGCGGTCGAAAACGCAGGCGCCGATCAGTCGGTCCGGCACGTCGACCGCCGGCGTACCCCGTCCCGCTGTCTGATTCGTCAGTCAGGATCGCGGTAGCGCAGTGACGTCGGCCGGCCGTCGCGGGGCCGCAGCCACAGCAGCGCGATCACCACGAACAGCACCAGCCCGTCGATGACCAGCAGGGTCGCGCTGAATCCGTCGATCTGGTGGGCGTGTTCGGACACCGCGTCGGTACGGGCCTCCCGGGTCGCGGCGTCCAGCGCGGCCGGCGGCACGCCGGTGCCCACGCTGAACCGGTAGACGTCAGTCACGTCCGAACCGTCGGGAAACGTCACGTGGTACGCAACGGTGTAGTCACCGTCGGCACCGATCTGCACCGGCTGGTGCACCCGGTCCGGGGCGACCTGCCGGTAGTCGCCGTCGGTGACCTCGTCGCCGGCGCCGTCGAACACCTCGACGTGAGACAGTTCCGGCTGCACGGTGTCGGTGAAGGACAGCGTCACGCCGGTCCTGTCTCTTCTCCACATCTGACGCTGCCGACAA
>NZ_JBSWXD010000204.1:0-10038 GCF_056160425.1 Micromonospora sp. ABR4_055 | reverse complement strand
AAAAACATCTTGTGGTGTGTGGGGGGGGGGAAGGGGGAAAAAAAACACCTCCTCCTCCCCCCCCCCCCCCCCCCCCCCCCCCCCCCCCCCTCCCCCCCCCCCCCCCCCCCCCCCCCCCCCCCCCCCAGTGCTCCTCGACGGCGTACCGCATCGGTTCGGCGACATCGCAGATGTGTACGAGCCGGCTGGTACGGGTCCACCCCTGGTCAGCCACGCCCCGATTGTGGACTGGCCGGGTGCGGTCCCGCAGGGGCGACGTCAACATCACGACACAAGCCGGAAACCATCCCGAAATCGTTACCCGATCAGGTGACGGGCACCGCCGCTCAAGGGGGTCCAGTTCGCCGCCCTGCCGGGCTGGTCAGGCTGCCGGTTCGCCGCCCTGCCGGAGCGGTTAGGCTGCTGAAGGTGAGTGCCTCTCCGGACGGCCCGGCGGTTGGTCGCGCCGCCGACGCGCACCGTCTGGTGCCGGAGCCGGCCAAGGACACCGGCTACGGGCGCAGCCCGTACGAGCGGGACCGGGCCCGGGTGCTGCACTCGGCCGGGTTCCGGCGGCTGGCGGCCAAGACCCAGGTGCATCTGGCGGATCCGAGTGGCGCGGACGGCGTACCCCGGACCCGGTTGACCCATTCGCTGGAGGTCGCGCAGATCGCCCGCGAGATGGGTGCCCGGCTCGGCTGTGACCCGGACGTGGTGGACGTCGCGGGCCTGGCCCACGACCTCGGACACCCGCCCTTCGGACACAACGGTGAGCGGGCGCTGGACGAGGTCGCCGCCGGCTACGGCGGCTTCGAAGGCAACGCGCAGACGCTGCGGGTGCTCACCCGGCTGGAGGCCAAGGTGATCGGTCCGTCCGGCGACTCCGTCGGGCTCAACCTCACCCGGGCCTCGCTCGACGCTACCTGCAAGTACCCCTGGCCACGACAGCCCGGCGAGCGCAAGTTCGGGGTGTACGCCGACGACCAGCCGGTGTTCACCTGGCTGCGCGACGGCGCGCCCGACGGCCGGCGGCGCTGCCTGGAAGCGCAGGTGATGGACTGGGCCGACGACGTCGCGTACTCGGTGCACGACCTGGAGGACGGTATCCACGGCGGCTACATCGACCTCGGTCGGCTGATCGCGGACCCCGACGAACAGGCCGCGCTGGCGGCCGACGTCGCCGCGGCCTACTCCACCGAGTCCGCCGACGATCTGGCCGGCATCCTGGCCGAGTTGCTGGCCCGACCGGAGTTGCGGCTGCTGATCGGCTACGACGGCAGCCACCCGGCCCAGGCGGCGCTGAAGGGCACGACCAGCATGCTCACCGGGGCGTTCGTCGCCGCCGCGGTGTCGGCCACCCGGGACCGTTCCGGTGGGCAGCCGGTGCGGCGGTACGCGGCCGATCTGGTCGTGCCCCGGGTGGTGCGCGCCCGGTGCGCGCTGCTGAAAGGGCTGGCGTTGCGCTACGTGATGCGTCGGCCCGGTGCCGCCGCCGGCTACCTGCGGCAGCGGGAGATCCTCGCCGAACTCGTCGAGGCGTTGACCGGGTACGCCCCGGCCGGTCTGGACCCGGTCTTCCTTCCATTGTGGTCGGACGCACCGGATGACCGGGTCCGGGCACGGGTGATCATCGACCAGGTCGCGTCACTCACCGATCTGGCGGCGATCTCCTGGCACCGGCGGCTGACCCGGCCGGCGGGGCGGCCGGGTCCGACCCGCGTCTGATCCGGTTCACGGCCGGTCGCTCCCTCAGCTCTCGGCCGGCGGGCGGACCGCGACCAGGTCTGCGGCGAGCAGCGCCGACCACCAGGTCTCGACGTTCGACAGCGATCCGGAGATGATCCGTGGCTGGTCGCCCTCGGTGAGCAGGGTCAGGGCCGAGCCGTCCGGCCAGGCCAGCACCCAGCCGGCGATGTGTGGGAGCTCGTCCTCCGGTGCCAGTTCGGCGTCCCGGCTGCGGTAGAGGGCACACAGTCGGGGCGCTTCGTCGAGGGCGATCACGTCCAGGTGGTCGGTGGCGCTGGTCTCAGGCAGCAGCTGGGGCATGGGGGTGCCTCCTCCTTCGGGCTGGGGATCCGGCAATGTAGACAAGACACAGTGAATCGTGAAGAAAGAGAAACAAGCCAGCGAACGGTTCACTAGGTACGACACAGACAGTATTGCCGTGGTCACAGATAAGGACAAGGTCTGTTCTTCGGCGAGGCGTGGAAAGTGCGTATTGACAGAGGCCTGCCTGGTCAGGGTGGGGTTCGGGAGGTCCGTCGCGGCCGGTGGGGTGCCGGCACCCGGCCCCCGGCACCCGCACCGTCGGTGATGGTGGCGGCAGGGCAGGATGTACCTCGAAGGAGGGCGACAGAGCATGGCTGGTCGGATCCGGGACGAGGACATCTCGCTGGTGCGGGAGCGTACGTCGATCGCCGACATCATCTCGGAGAGCGTCACGCTCAAGTCGGCCGGTGGTGGCAACCTCAAAGGGCTCTGCCCCTTCCACGACGAGAAGACGCCGTCGTTCACCGTGGCGCCCGGCCGGAACGTGTACTTCTGTCACGGCTGTGGCAAGGGCGGGGACGCGATCACCTTCCTGATGGAGGCCGAGCACCTCACCTTCGTCGAGTCGGTGGAGCGGCTCGCCGCCCGCGCCGGGATCCAGCTGCGCTACATCGAGGCCGGTCCCGCGCCGGTCCGCCAGCAGGCCGGTCAGCGGCAACGGCTGACTGCGGCGCACGCCGCCGCGGTCGAGTTCTACGTCGACCGGCTGACCGACCCGGCGGCCCGGCCGGCCCGCGAGTTCCTTGCCCGCCGAGGGTTCGACCGGGCGACCGCCGAGCGGTACGCGTGCGGCTTCGCCCCGGACGCGTGGGACGAGCTGACCCGGCACCTGCGCCAGCGGGGCTTCACCGCCCAGGAGTTGATCACCGCAGGGCTGGCCCGACAGGCCCGGTCCGGCTCGTTGATCGACCGCTTTCGACGCCGCCTGCTGTGGCCGATCCGGGAGCTCGGCGGCGACGTCATCGGTTTCGGCGCTCGCAAGCTCTTCGACGACGACGACGGACCCAAGTACCTGAACACCCCGGAGACCCCGATCTACAAGAAGTCCCACGTGCTGTACGGGATCGACCAGGCGAAGCGGGAGATCGCCCGGCAGGGCCGGGCGGTGATCGTCGAGGGCTACACCGACGTGATGGCCTGCCACCTGGCCGGGGTGCCGACCGCCGTCGCCACCTGCGGCACCGCGTTCGGGGCGGACCACATCGGCGTACTGCGCCGGCTGCTGATGGACACCGAGGCCGTCGCCGGGGAGATCATCTTCACCTTCGACGGGGACGCGGCCGGACAGAAGGCGGCGCTGCGCGCGTTCGAGGAGGACCAGCGCTTCGTCGGGCGTACCTTCATCGCGGTCAGCCCGGACAACATGGATCCGTGCGATCTGCGGCTGGCAAAGGGCGACCTCGCCGTGCGCGACCTGGTCGCGCGCCGGGAACCGCTGGTCGACTTCGCGCTGCGGCAGGTACTGAGCCGGTTCGACCTGGACACAGTCGATGGCCGGGTGGAGGCGATGCGGCGGGCTGCGCCGTTGGTGGCGAAGCTCAAGGACCGGGACAAACGCCCGGAGTACGTGCGCAAGCTCGCCGGCGACCTCGGGATGGAGGTCGAACCGGTGCAGCGGGCGGTGCTCGCGGCGGCGGCCGGGCCGCAGCGGACCGCCGGCGGCCGGGCCGCGGTGCCCGAGCCGGCGGCGCCGAAGCCGCGCAACGAGCCGGACAATCCTCAGGCGCTGGTCGAACGGGAGGCGTTGAAGCTCGGGCTCCAGGTGCCGGTGCTCGCCGGCCCGATGTTCGACAACCTCGGCGCGGAGGTCTACCAGCATCCGGTACACGCCGTGCTGCGGGACGCGATGGCGCAGGCCGGCGGGGCCGCAGCCGCCACCACCGGAGCGGTGTGGATCGAGCGGGTCCGGGACAACTGCGCCGACCTCGCGGCTCGGGCGTTGGTCGCCGAGCTTGCGGTCGAACCGCTGCACGTCGACCGGGACGCGGACCCGTACTACGTCTCGGTGACCCTGGCCCGCCTGCAGTGGGGGGCGGTCACCACCCGCATCCGGGAGCTGAAGTCGAAGGTGCAGCGGATCAACCCGGTCACCAACCAGGACGAGTATCTGACCCTGGCCGGGGAGCTGTTCTCCCTGGAACAGCACGCGCGTGCGCTGCGCGAACAAGCCGTGGGAGGGTTGTGAAGGTGTGGAGTCTGTTTCGGCGTAGCGCACGGCTGCCGGCCGACCAGCGGCCGCCGCTGGACCGCGACGAGCGGTTGCTGGCCTGGAGCGGGACCGCGACCGGCACGCTGGTCGTCACCAACCGGGGCCTGTGGCTGCCGGGCCGGGACACCCGGCTCGGCTGGCACCAGGTGCACAAGGCGGTCTGGTCGGGCGAGAGGCTGGTCGTCACGCCGGCTGAGACGGTGTCGGAGCACGACGGCTACACCGTGGTCGCCGACGGACCGGCGATCTCGCTCGACCTGTCGGACCCGGGAGATGTCCCGGACCAGGTCCGGACCAGGGTGACCCGGTCGGTCGGCTACAGCGTGCACCATCAGCTGGACGGTGGCGGGGCCCGAGTGGTGGGCCGGCGGGTGTCCGGCATCGATGGCCTGAGCTGGACGGTGCGCTACGACGCCAGCGTCGACACCGACGCGGACTGGCTGCCCGACCGTACCGCCGAACTGGTGGCCGCGGCCAGGGCGTCGGTCGAGCAGCAGCCGTGACCACCTGCCGCGGCGCGGCCGTCCGGTAGCGGATGCGCCCGGGCCGGTACGTCGGCTCAGCCGGCGGTGAAGACGTGGTCGCTGATCATCCTGGTGGCGCCGATCAGACCGGCCTGGTCGCCCAGCTCGGACAGGACGATCGGCATGTCGCCGGTGGCCAGCGGCAGTGAGCTGCGGTAGACGACGCTGCGGATCTCGGCCAGCAACGCGTGGCCCATCCCGGCGAGTCCGCCGCCGATCACCACCATCCCCGGGTTGAAGAAGCTCACCAGCCGGGCCAGCACCTGGCCGACGCGTCGTCCACCGTCGCGGACCATGCCGACCGCGACCGGGTCGCCGGCGGCGGCCGCCCGGGTGACGTCCAGCGCGGTGAGCGTGCCGATCCGGGCGAGTTGTTCGGCGAGCTGGTCGGAACGCCCGGCTCGGGCGGCGGCGACCGCGTCGCGGGTCAGCGCCGCACCACCGAAGTACGCCTCCAGGCAGCCGATGTTGCCGCAGAGGCACTGCGGCCCGTTCTCGTCGACAGCGGTGTGGCCGATGTCGCCGGCGCAACCGTTGGCCCCCCGGTAGACGTCCCCGCCGACCACTATCCCGGCGCCGATCCCGGCGCCGATCTTGACGAACAGGAAGTCGTCGAACGAACGGGCGATGCCGGCGTGTTTCTCACCGAGCGCCATGATGTTGACGTCGTTGTCGACCAGCACCGGGCAGCCGAGTTCGGTGCTGAACATCTCCCGTACCGGGAAGCGGTGCCAACCCGGCATGAACGGTGGCGAGACCGGCACGCCTTCGTGGACACTGACCGGACCGGGCACCCCGATGCCGGCGCCGGTGAACCGCGTGGTTCCCGAGTCGGCGGCCAGTTTGGTGACCAGTTCGAGAGCCTGCGCGATCACCGTCGTCGGCCCCTGGCGCAGCTCGGTGCGCTCGGTCATCCGGGTCACGACCTGCAGCTCTCCGTCGGTGAGCGCCACGTCCAGGGTGCTCGCGCCGATGTCGATGCTGAGGAAGCGGGTGGCGGCGGCGATCCGGACGATCGACGACGGACGACCGCCCCGGGACGCGGCCGGACCGGCGGTCTCCACCAGACCCCGGTCGATCATCCGGTCGAGCTCGGTGGCCACCTTCGACCTGGACAGGCCGACCGCGTCGCCAAGTTCGGCGCGCGAGCACGGGCCGTCGCGGAGCAGGCGCAGGATCTGCGCCTGGTGCGTGTTCTCCGGCCACACTCCCAGCACGTTGGTCATTGTCCTTTACCTGGGTCCGGCACGTGGCGTCGTCCGACGTGGAGGGCCGGTGGACACGCGGGCGAAGCGGACCGGCGTGGGCAGGGACCGGGCAAGGTGACGAACTCGCCCGCTGACCCGGGAGTAGCGAGTCAGGATGACAAACTTAGTGCATTGAAGCGCAATCTTCAAGACGTTCGTACTATACTTTGTCCTCAATCTGACGAAAGGCGCCTTGCTCGCGAAACTCGCGGCGTCCCTGTCGGGGCCGCGCGGTAGCGTCGTGGCCGTGACTGAACGGGGTAACGGGCCACTCATCCACGCACGCGGTCTGGTCAAGCGGTTCGGGACGTTCACCGCAGTCGCCGGCATTGACGTCGACGTCGCGCCCGGCGAGGCGTTCGGCTTTCTGGGGCCGAACGGCGCCGGCAAGAGCTCCACCATGCGGATGGTGGGCTGCGTCTCCCCGCCCAGCGGCGGCATTTTGCGAATCCTCGGGATGGATCCGCAGCAGGACGGCCCGGCGATCCGGGCCCGGCTCGGCGTCTGCCCGCAGCTGGACAACCTCGACCAGGAACTGACGGTACGGGAGAACCTGGTCAGTTACGCCCGCTACTTCCAGATCCCGCGACCGGTCGCCCGGCGCCGCGCCGACGAACTGCTCGACTTCGTGCAGTTGCGCGACCGGTCGGGTAGCAAGGTCGAGCCGCTGTCCGGCGGCATGAAACGCCGACTCACCATCGCCCGTGCCCTGGTCAACGAGCCGGACATCGTGCTGCTCGACGAGCCGACCACCGGGCTGGACCCACAGGCCCGGCACCTGGTGTGGGAGCGACTGTTCCGGCTCAAGCAACGGGGCGTCACGCTGGTGCTGACCACGCACTACATGGACGAGGCCGAGCAGCTCTGCGACCGACTGGTGGTGATGGACGGCGGTCGGATTGTCGCCGAGGGCTCGCCGCGGGACCTGATCACCCGCTACTCCACCCGTGAGGTGGTCGAACTCCGGTTCCCGACCGACGACCAGGACAGCTTCGCCGGCAAACTGGGCGGAATCGCCGAACGGACCGAGGTGCTGCCGGACCGGATCCTGATCTACACCGGCGACGGCGACGGGGCGCTCAACGAGGTGCACCGCCGTGGGCTGGCACCGACCAGCGCGTTGATCCGGCGCAGTGGTCTGGAGGACGTCTTCCTGCATCTCACCGGCCGGACCCTGATCGACTAGAATCGGCCGGGCATGATCGCGCAGACCGACCGGCTGTCACTACGCCGCTTCACCATCGACGACCTGCCACTGCTCGTCGAGCTGGACAGTGACCCCGAGGTGATGCGGTACCTTACCGGAGGCAGACCGACCCCGGCCGAAACCGTACGCCGCGAGGTCCTGCCCGCGATCCTGCGTGACTATCTGCGCTTTCCGGGCTTCGGCAAGTGGGCCGCCATCGAGCGCTCCAGCGGTGCCTTCATCGGCTGGTTCGCGCTGAAGCCGGCCGCCGCCGGTCCGGCTGTCACCGGTCCCGCCGACGGTGTGGTCAACGGCCGCAGTGGCCGGCTGGCGATCACCGAGGTGGAGCTCGGGTACCGACTGCGACGCGCCTCCTGGGGCCGGGGGTACGCCTCGGAGGGTGCCCGAGCACTGCTGCGGATGGCGTTCGATCACCCGACCGTCGACCGGGTATTCGCCGAGACGATGGCGGTCAACGTCGCCTCGCGGCGGGTGATGGAAGCGGCCGGATTGCGCCTGGCCCGCTGCTTCCACCTGCAGTGGGACGATCCGATCGAGGGCGTCGAGCACGGCGAGGTCGAATACGAGGTGCGCCGGATCGACTGGGCGGAGCGCGCCGCGGCGCCGGCGATCGAGCGTAACCGCCTGCACTGACGGCGGGAGTCCCGGTCGGCGATCGGTCCGTGTGACGCCCTGGAAGCCCTGCCGATCCGCGACCATCCCGGGCGGCGGACCCGGGAGACGGAAATACCGGTGAGGATGTCCCGCCGTCGCCGTAGAGTACGCCGGGCCGGTAGGTCTCGGGCGGTCGTTACGGGGCGTCGTTTCCATGATGTCGTACCCGGGCGGTACAACATCGGCCGGGACCGGGTACGGGGGGCGACGACGGATGTCCGGGACAGACACTGGCGCGACGCCGACGGTAACGACAACCGCGCGATCGACCGGGGCGCGGGCCCGGAGCTGGTTCGGGCCGGCGTCGAGCGTCCTGGAAGCCAACCTGACCGCCTACCGGCGGACCTGGCGGTCGTCGGTCTTCTCGTCGTTCCTGCTGCCGCTGTTGACGGTGCTCAGCTTCGGTGTGGGGGTGGGAGCCTACGTCGACCAGGGGGTCGGCGGGTTCAGCTATCTCGACTGGATCGTCCCCGGTCTGATCGCTTCCACCGCGTTGCAGGTGGCCATCGGGGAGTCCTCCTGGCCGGTGCTGGGCGGGTTCACCTGGCAACGGACCTACTACTCGCAGATAGCCGCTCCGCTACGGATCGCCGACATCGTCGGTGGGTTGCTCGCCTTCGTCCTGCTGCGGGTGCTGGCGAGTGCCGTGGCCTTCGTCGCGGTGGCCGCCGCGTTCGGTGCGCTGCACTCGGGTTGGGCGGTGCTGACCCTGCCGGTGGCCGTGCTGCTGGCAGCGGCCGTCGCCCTGCCGGTGGCCGCCTTCGCGGCCACCATCCGCAGCGACAGCTACATGGTCATCGTGTTCCGGTTCGCGGTCATCCCGATGACCCTGTTCGCCGGAGTGTTCTTTCCGGTGGAGTCGCTGCCGGTGACCGTGCGCTGGCTGGCGTACCTGTCGCCGCTCTGGCACGGGGTCGACCTGTGCCGGGCGGCCTCGCTCGGCATCATGCCCGCCTGGTCCGTCCCCGGGCATCTCGGCTACCTGAGCCTCTGGGCGGCGGCCGGGTGGTGGCTGGCAGTCAACCGGTTCCGCAAGCGTCTGATCCACTAGAGGAGGCAACAGTGGTGACCCTCGTCCTGCCGCAGATGCTCGGGGTCGGCGCGGCCGTGCGGCGGGCCGGGTCGGTGATGGAGCGCAACGCGGCCGCCCTGAAGTCCGCGTACTGGGTGGTGATGATCTCCGGGGTGGTCGAGCCGTTGCTCTACCTGTTCTCGATCGGTGTCGGCGTGGGCCGGCTGATCGGGGACATCACCCTGCCGGGCAGCGGGGCCGTCATCGGGTACGCAGCCTTCGTCGCCCCAGCGATGCTCGCCGCCTCGGCGATGACCGGCGCGTTGTCGGAGACGACGTTCAACTTCTTCGCCAAGATGAAGTTCGTCAAGCTCTACGACGGGATCCTGGCCACCCCGGTCCGCCCGACCGAGCTGGCCTTCGGTGAGCTCGGCTGGGCGATGGCGCGGGGCAGTATCTATTCGGCAACCTTCCTGCTGGTGATGGTCGTGATGGGGCTGACGACGGTCCCCCGGGCGCTGCTGGCGTTCCCGGCCGCGATCCTGGTCGGGTTCGCCTTCGGCGGGCTCGGCATGGCGCTGTCCACCTACATGCGCAGCTGGCAGGACTTCGACCTGATGGGCTCGGCCCAGTTCGCGGTCTTCCTGTTCTCCGGGACGTTCGTGCCGGCCGAGGCGTACCCGTCGGTACTGCGCTGGCTGGTCGAGCTGACCCCGCTGTACCGGTCGGTCCACCTGATCCGGGCGATCGCCGTGGACACTGTCGGGTGGATGCAGTTGGTCGATGTCGGCTATCTCGTCGCGGTGACGGTGCTCGGGCTGACCGTCGCCGGGCGTCGGGTAGGTCGGCTGCTCTGCAACTGACGTCCTGGAGGCACCCTTCTGCGACAATCATCGATCTAACTAGGTCCTGTCGTACAGACTTCTGGCTGGTAGAAGACAAAGCCATCGGTAGTTCACCTGAAAGTTTGGCTCGTCGGGGTCTTTCTTTCCTCTGGTCCTGTCTCTTCTCCACATCTCCGAGCCCACGAGACACAGCCGGTTATCTGGGGGGGGGGGGTTTTTTTTGGGGGGGGGGGGGGGGGGGGGGGGGGGGGGGGGGGGGGGGGGGGGGGGGGGGGGGGGGGGGGGGGGGGGGGGGGGGGGGGGGGGGGGGGG
>NZ_JBSWXD010000203.1:0-10234 GCF_056160425.1 Micromonospora sp. ABR4_055 | reverse complement strand
TCTTTTTGGGGCCCTTTGGCTTTTGGAGGTTTGTGGTTTTTTTGGGGGGGGACTTGTGGGGGAGGACACGCCCACGACCGGGACGTCGACGCGGCCCGCAACATCCTCGCGGAGGGGCTCTCCGTGACTGCCTGTGGAGGCGGTGTAAGACCTCACCGGGAGTCCTCCTCTCGGACGGGGCGGTCGTCGGCGAAGCAGGAACCCCTGGGGCGACCCAGGGAATCCCTGTTCCTTCAGGGCGGGGAGGAAGTCAAGCCGGACCTGGGTGGCCCAGTGGTCAATCCGGTAGGTTCTTGATGATGGCTTCGGTGACAGCCTTGGTGCTGGCGCTGCCGCCGATATCCCGCGTCAGCAGCCCTTGTGCCGTGGTTGCCTCGATCGCGGCGTTTATCTTCCTGGCCTCGTCGGGCAGGCCGAGATGGGTCAGCATCATCGCTGCGCTGCCAATGGCGCCGATGGGATTGCAGATTCCCATCCCGGCGATGTCGGGCGCGGACCCGTGAACCGGCTCGAACATGCTCGGGTACCGCCGTTCCGGATTCAGATTCGCACTCGGGGCGAGGCCGAGGCTACCCGCGAGAGCGCTGCCGAGGTCGGAAAGGATGTCCGCGTTGAGATTGGATGCGACGACGACCGAGAGATCCTCCGGGTGTAGGACGAACTTGGCCGCCATCGCGTCCACAAGGACGCTTTCCGTTTCGACGTCCGGATAGTCTGCGGCGACCCGCCGGAACGTGTCGTCCCAGAGGACCATACCGTACTGCTGGGCGTTACTCTTGGTGACGCTGGCCACCTTCTTGCGGGTCCTGGTCAGAGCGAGGTCGAACGCGAACCGCATGATTCGTTCGCAGCCGACCTCGGTGAACAGGGCGGACTGGACGGCAACCTCTCCGCCCGCACCGCGGGCGGAGAGGTTGCGTCCGCCGAGGCCGGCGTATTCGCCTTCGGTGTTCTCTCGGACGACGACCCAGTCGAGCTCTACGGTGTCAGCCTTCCGTAGTGGGCTGGTGACGCCTGGCAGGAAAGTCACCGGCCGGACGTTCGCCCAATGGTCGAATCCCTGACAGATGCGCAGGCGAAGACCCCACAGGCTGATGTGGTCAGGCACCGTGGGCCACCCAACGGCACCGAAATAGATGGCGTCGAAGTCGCGCAACGTGTCCAGACCGTCCTCAGGCATCATGATCCCGTGCTCGGCATAGTAGTCCGAACCCCACGGGAACTCCGCCCACTGGAATCCGAAACGACCACCGGAGCGCCCTTCCAGTGCGTCAAGTACGTCCCGTCCAGCGGCGACTACCTCCCGACCGACGCCATCGGCGGGAATGACGGCGATACGGAAGTGGTGCTGATTGCTCATGGCAACTCCGGCCTCGTGGTAGATGGTAGGCACAAATCAGTGAACCCGGACGCTCGATAGGCGTCCAACACCGCTATCCGATCGGATGCATTGGTCCAGCCTATGATTCCTGCTGCACTACGCCTCGCAGCTGTGGGTGTGCTCGGCCGTCATGCGCTGCGTACCGGCGAAGGCCTTGACGGTGCGGGGCCGCCCCAACTTGATCCGGTCGAGGGCCTTGATCCTGTCCTTCTTGCTCCGATCGCGCCACGTGTCGTCGTCGGTGTCGAAGGAGAGCGGCTGCAGGTAGTCCACAGGGTCGATGACCCACCGCACGTGCGGCCGGTCGGCATCCGGCACACCCATGAGGTTCATCTGCTCGAGGTAGCCGGCGTACACCGCCAGGGAGCAGCCCTCCCGAGTCCGGGTGCCCGACGTCAGGTGGTTCGGCACGTAGATGCGGGGACGGACGATCGACTGGTAGTGGATGAGGTCGCGCAGACCGTTGTTGGTGTAGTTGGCGGTCGATGCCGTTGCCAGATGCAGGTCGGTCTGGGGCAGCAACGCGAGGCGGCCCCGGATGCGCTCGCCATCCTCGGGGGTGCCGGGCCAGCCGTTGCCGATGCCCTCCTTCAGCGCGCCTGCGGTGTTCTGCCACCCGAAGCTGAAGTTGCTGCCATGCCGCAAGGTGATGTGGAAGTAGATACTCACGGTGCCGCCGGAGCCGCCGCCGGTGCGCAGGTTCATCTGCCCGGGCTGCGGGTTGGACCCCGGGGTCAGCGAAGTCCCCGACGGAAAGAGGGCCGAGTCGCGCGGGTCGACGAGAATCTCGGTACGCGGCGGCGGGTACTCCGGGTCCTGCGGCACCGCGACCGAGTGCAGGTGCCGGAAGGCCACCACCTGAGCGAAGGGTTCGAGCACGTCGAGCCGGACCATCTCGGTACCGGGAACGGAGTCGGCGCTGGTGACCGGCACGGTCCGCAGGACGGCGTCAGAGGGGATCCGGGTCTGCGGATCGGTGTTGACCAGCGGGTCAGCCTTCAGCCGAGCGAAGTCGGCGGCCAGCACGGCGCAGGTCTCCTCCGAGGCGTAGATGGTTGCACCGGTCATGGCCGCGATGTAGGCCGCGTTGTCGGCATGGTCGCCGTGCCCGTGGCCGAGCAGAACAGCGTCAGGCCGGGCATCGACGAGGTCGGCGATCACCAGCGGAGTACGGCCACGCTCCACCTCCAGCCGGCTGATGAACGTGTCGAGGTACAGCAGGCGGCCGCCGACCGCGACGGCGAACGACGAGTTGGACAGCCACGATGCGACCACGCGCTCCTCGGGCAGGGCACCGGTCTGAGGGTTGACGTTCTCCGGGCCGAAGAGCCGCAGCCGGGCAGCGATGCCGGCGTCCGAGAGGCGCCTACCGCCGCCCTTGGAGGGGCTCCAGCCGGTGCCGAGCTTGGTCGCCAGTGCCGGTCCAGTGACGATTGCCGAGCCGACGGCGGCGCCCGACAGCGCGGTGGCCGAGGCGAGGAACAACCTTCGTTTCATCGGATTCCTCTCATTGCCTGGTGCAGGCATGGAGTAGGGACGGGGTGCGGGGACGGGGTGCGGGTCGGAGCTGAGATCGACTCACTCAACCAATGTGATCGTCGCCACGTCCAAGACCGGTGTCCTCTCGACGCGATAGCGCGGCCCTATGGGTCGTCGCGACGTGCGTCGAGCCGGCACCGGCTTCAGCGTCAACCGGTGAGATGGTCCAGGGCTATCCGTCGTCCGATATCGGTGAGCAGCTCAGCGGCATTCGACTGGCATCGGTCGAGGTCGGGGTCGATACTGGTGAGCGGGTAGGCACCGGCAAAGCCGGCGGCAGCGAGGTCGGCCGCATCGAGCGTCGACTGGCCGGCCACCGCGACGACCGGCACACCTGCGGCGTGCGCCGCTGCCGCAACCCCCACCGGAGTCTTTCCGGCCAGGCTCTGCTGATCGAGGCGCCCCTCTCCGGTGACCACCAGACGGGCGCTGGTCAGGGCCGTGGCGAAGTCGGTCAGGTCCAGGAAGACCTCGATACCCCGGCGAATGGTCGCACCGAGTGCCAGGGCGGCGAATCCGACGCCGCCGGCGGCCCCAGCCCCGGGCGCTGCGGCCAGCCCCGCACCGGCTGCCTGTCCGACTGCTGTGGCGAACCGGCTCAGAGCCTGCTCAAGCAGGTTGACCTGCGCGGGGTCGGCACCCTTCTGCGGTCCGTACGTGGCGGCCGCGCCTCGGCTACCAAGCAGGGGATTGTCAACGTCGGCGGCCACCGTCACCGAGACGCCACGCAACAGGTCGTGCACGGGATTCAGGTCGACGGAGGCTACCTCGGCGAGCCGGCGACCGCCGCGCGGAATGTTCTGCTGATCGCGGTCGAGCACCCGGGCGCCCAGCGCCTGCAGCAGGCCGGCTCCACCATCGGTGCTGGCGCTGCCACCCAGGCCGATGACGAGGTGACGGCAGCCGCTGCGGACCGCTGCGACGATGACCTGCCCGAGTCCGTACGACGAGGCGTCCAAGGGGGCGGGAACGCCGTCGGGTAGCTGGCTGAGCCCGCACGCGTCGGCGAGCTCGACGACCGCCACCTCGCCGCGGACCGCGTAACTCGTTCGTACGGTCTGGCCGGTCGGCCCGTCGACCTCCACCGGAACCAGGTCGAAGCCGACATCTGACAGGAGCGCGACGGTGCCGTCGCCGCCATCGGCCATCGGACGGCACTCGACCTGGACGCCGGGTCGGACGGCCCGTAGCCCGGCACGCAGCGCCAGAGCGACGTTCGTCGCGTCGAGTGACCCCTTGAACTTGTCCGGTGCCACGAGACACGTCGTCCTGGTGGTGGGCATGTCGGCCTCCCGCTGCTGGTGGACAGGGCTGCCGGGTGGACCGGAAGCCTCACCAACCTTGGGCGGGCCCGGGTGCGGCGTCCAACACGCACGATCTACCCCTCTCATAGGTGCGGCCTATGAGATCGGCTGGATGATCCGGCACCTGGCGTGCGGGCATGGCGGCCGGGTCGGGCACCGCGCTGTTCAGCGCGTCGGTGCGGGCGTCGACGGGCCGCACACGTCGGCCGGGTCGGTCAGGCCGCCGGCTGGTCGAGCCGCTCGTCGCGGTACCTCCGGGCGATGTCGATGAATGCCCGCGCGGCGGGCGTCAGCTGGGTGCGGCGACTGACCAGGACGATCCGCAGGTACGCCGTGGGGCGGATCGGCAGCACGTCCGCCCCGGCCCTGATCGCGAGATCCTTCCACGCGGCGGGCAGGATCGCATCGGCCACCCCGGCGAGGACGAGGGGAAGGATGGACGTCCGGTGGGCGACCTCGGCGACGAGCCGGGCCTGACTTCCCTGCGCCAGGATGTGATCGACGAGCTGTCGCATGAGGGAACCGGGCTGGGAGGCGATGAGCCGGTGTCCGTCGAAATCGTCGGCGGTGACGTGGTCGCGGCCATGGAAAGGGCCACCGGGAGCGGTGAACAGCATCAGTGGCTGGTTCTCCAGGGGCACGACGTCGAGCTCGGCGACCCGGACGATGTCGGGCGCGCCGAGCAGGCCGATCTCGACGGCACCGGTACGCACCGCGTCGATCACCTCGTCCGGTACGAAGGCGGCGTTGACGCTGACAGTGACGTCGGGATGAGCGGCGGCGAACCGCTGCATGATCGGTGCCAGGGGCTCGATGCCGGCGGACGGCATCGAGGTGACCTCAACCCGGCCTCGGGCCACCCCCTTGATGGCGTCGATGGTGGCCTGTGCGGTCGCCAGGTCGCGGATGACCTGCCGGGCCGGACCGATCAGCTGCTTGCCGGCGTCACTGAGCACCACGCCGCGTCCGACCCGGTGGAACAGCGCGACGCCCAGCTCGCGCTCCAGTCCGGCGATGGCCTGTGACAGTGACGGTTGCGCGATGTAGAGCTTCTCGGCTGCCTTGCCGAAGCCTTCAGCGTCGACGACTGCGAGGAAGTATCGGAGCTGGCGGGCGTCCATCGCGCGTCAGCACCGGCTGCCGGTACGGGTCTGGGGCAGCTGAGGGTGCCTCCCGGTCGGTGCCGCCCTTCTCCGGCTGCGATCTGTCATGCGCGCGCACCCTTCGCTGATTCTCATGATCAGATCGGCCTGACCTGGCGATATGCAACCAGGTGGCGGCCGATAGGTCCAGACCCCGTTCGGGATTCGTTAGATAGGCGCTGGCTACGAGTGGGAAGTGTCGACCGAGGGTAGCGGGCGACGGCCGATCGAACGCCGCAGCCACGTCCGCGCCGCCACGAGCCGTACGGTTTCGGCGGGAACCGGCAGGTGGCCGCGCCGAAACTGCCGTTCCGTCAATGGCTGCGGCCCACCTGCGCTTCTGTCTGCTATAGACGCTTTGGGCGTTTGATCCGCAGTTTCGCGCGCGCGATCGCTGAGGGCTCCTCGATAGGTCGTGCCTATGAATGAGATCGATGCAGCGTCTTGGACGTCACTATGTCGGCCGAGTTAACTGTTGTGCTGCAGGACACAGTCAGCTCTGGAGGAACCACGTGCCTAGATCCCCACCACCGGCCGACCAGGAGAAACAGGGCGGTGCGTCCGCGCCCGTCCGAGAACTGGATCGCCGCCGACCCCCGACTGGCGTGTCAGCGCGCCGACGAACGGTCCCGACCGTTCCCACCACCACGGCCACCAACCAGAGCCAGTCGCCTAGCCGACGAGTCCAAGGGAGTCCTGTATGGTCCATCCGTCCCCGCTGCGCGCCGACCCGGAACGAGCCGTCCCGCAGCCCGACGAACGGCCCGACACGCTGCTCAGCGTGTCCCACGCCTCGATCGGCTACTGGGTCAACGGCACGTTCGCCCGAGCTGTGGCAGACGTGAGCTTCGACGTCACCGCTGGCGAGACGATCATGTTGATCGGCCCGTCCGGATGCGGAAAGTCGACCCTTCTCAAGACCATCGCGGGGTTCCTCGAACTCGCTGACGGCACGATCACCGTGGCCGGTCGACGCACACTCGCCCCCGGGCCGGACCGGGCGGTCGTCTTCCAGGAGTTCGACCAGCTGTTCCCCTGGCGTGACGTACTCGACAACGTCGCATACCCGTTGCGTCGCAACGGTCGTAAGAGGTCCGACGCGGACCAGCAGGCGCGCCGCTACCTCGAGATGATGGGGCTGAGTCGAGCCCTCGACCGCCACCCCCACCAGCTCTCGGGCGGGATGAAGCAGCGGGTGGCGATCGCGCGCGCCTTCGCGCTGGAGCCGGTCATGCTGCTGATGGACGAGCCGTTCGGGGCTCTGGACGCGCTCACCCGGGCCCGCCTGCAGGCCGAGCTCAACGCCATCGCGAAACGAACCGGGGTCACCATCCTGTTCGTCACCCACAGCATCGAGGAGGCAATTGTCCTCGGTGACCGGGTCGTCGTTCTGACCGACCCGCCTTCGGTGGTCCGTGAGACCGTCCAGATCACCGACGAAGCCAAGGTGGTGGGTTCAGAGGAGTACCGCAGCGTACGGACACATCTGGGCAGCCTGCTGCACCGGGACGGGAAGGGGGCTGACGAGGATGTCGCTGAGTTCACCGACTGAACAATCGACCATCACCCGTACCGAGGGGGACGTCCCGGCCCCGCCGTCGGCCGACGCCGCCCCGCCGCGCAGTGTCAGGGACTGGCGGTGGGGGGCGATGCCGGTGTGGCTGCGCCGGGTTCTCGTCGTCGTCCTGCTGCTGACCGGGTGGCAGCTCTACGTCACGATATCGGGCGTCAACCCCCTGCTGTTCTCCTCACCCGCAGACGTGGGTCGGGCCCTGGTCGCGGGTTTCCAGAACGGTGAACTGCTGCGATCGACCGGCACCACCATGCGGGTCCTGTTGCTCGGCATGCTGTTCGGCAGCCTCATCGCCGTCGTGCTGACCACACTCGCGGTGTGGACGCGCTTCGGTGAGGACGTACTCGTCGTCTTCTCCTCGATGCTGAACCCACTGCCGTCGATCGCCGTGCTGCCGCTGGCGATCCTGTGGTTCGGGCTCAGTGAGACGGCTCTGGTGTTCGTGGTCGCCAACGCGGTGATCTGGCCGATTGCAATCAATGTCAACACCGGCTTCCGGACGGCGAACCGGACGATTATAGCGGTCGGCCGCAACATCGGGCTCAAGCGCTGGCGCATGATCTCCGAGGTGCTCTTCCCGGCCGCCCTGCCACACACGATCTCGGGAGTCAAGACTGCCTGGGCCTTCGGCTGGCGCACCATCGTCGCCTCCGAACTCGTGTTCGGCGTCGCAGGAGGTGGGGGTGGCCTCGGCTACTTCATCAACAACAGCCGCTACTACCTTGACATCCCCGACGTCTTCGCCGGCCTGGTGACGATCGCGGTCATCGGTCTACTGATCGACATGGTCTTCATCCTGATCGAGCGGCGCACTGTCGTTCGATGGGGAATGAAGACATAGCCGGACCGCCGACCTGTCGGAATCCGGTTCCCGCCACCACCGTAGGTGGAACGCACCGTCCGCCCGACCCTCCGTCCGATATCAGCAGACAAGGTGGGGATCACCCTATGATTTCAGCTAGTTCTCGAGCCGCTCGGCGATCCCGATATGTTGCCGCGACCGCTCTGGCCGCACTTTTGTCGACCTCGGCCGCATGCGGCTCCAACGAGGCCGACGTGCAGGCCAGCGACGGTATGCCGGCCAAGGTGACGATTGCGTACCAGCCGGGCCTGTCATACGCTCCGCTCATTCTACTCAAGCAGAACGGCACCCTGGAGAAGGAGTTTCCCAACACGACCTTCGAGTGGACGGAGCTATCGTCGAGCGCGGCAGTGCAGGACGGCATGATTTCAGGCGACATCCAGGTCGGCGCCGGAAGCGCGGCACAGATGATTCTGGCCCGGGACAAGGGGGTCGACTGGCGGTACCTGGCCTCGCTCAACGACGCGGAACTTTGGCTGATGGCCAAGGACGAACGGCTCACGTCGCTCAGTGATTTCACGTCCTCCGACAAGATCGCGATGCCCTCGCTGACGTCGATTCAGGCGTTGGTCCTTCGAAAGGGAGCCCAGGACCAGCTCGGCGACGCCGAAGCGCTCGACACGAACATCGTGCCCATGTCCCATCCGGATGGCTTGCAGAACCTGGTGAGCGGACAGATTGCCGCGCACCTGACCTCACCGCCGTTCCAGTTCGACGAGCAGGATCAGGGCATGCGTGTCGTGCTGAAGAGCAGCGACCTCTTCGGGCCGATCATGTTCAACGGTGTATTCATGATGAACGAGTACTACGAGCAGAACACCGAGTTCTCGACCCGGCTCTACTCGATCCTGGAAGAGCAGATCGCCGCGCTCGCGGACGACCCGGCGGCGGCGGCGGCTGAGCTCTCGGCGAACTCCGGTGGCAAGACCACACCTGAGAGCTTCGAGAAGTACCTCACCAACCCGGCGATCACCTACACCACCGAGCCGCACGGTCTTCAGGACATCGCCGGTTTCATGGAAGAGATCGGAATGATCTCGGAGACACCGGACAGCTGGAAGGACCTCACCTTCCCCACCGTCCACGAGAGCGCCGGCAGCTGACGCCACAACCCACCCGCCATACGGGTCAGACGAGCCGTCGGCGACCGCCGACGGCTCGTCTGACGCACTGGCCACCCAGAGGACCGATACGACTGACCCGGCCTGATCCGGCTGCGGAATCAGCTCGGCCTGTCCGGTGATCGGGCCGCGCGCCCGACCAACTCGACCGCGCACCCGATCAGACGGTGATCGGGCCGCGGTGCAGCCAGTCGACCAGCTCGGGTACGGCGAGTTTGGCGACCTGCTCCTCGTAGCGCCGCAGGTCGCCGTCGTCGAGCAGGTCACGCCACTGGCCGGTGGCGCCCCGGTTGAAGAACTGCTTCGGGTCCCGCCACATCGCCAGGACGGGGGCGAATTCCTTGGCGCGGTTGCGCATGGAATCGAAGGTGGCCGCCTGCACCAGCTCCGGCCAGCGCTGTTCGGGCACCTCGATGTCGAGCTGTTCGGCGATCGCCCGCATCTGGCCCTCAAGGTCGGACTTCAGCTCGTCGTAGTGCAGGAGCAGGACGTTTGACCGGTCACGCTCCGCCCAGAAACCTGACATGTGGTGCAGCATCGACGGCAGGCCGATCTGCACGTCGGGGTGTTCCATCCAGGCCCAGAACCGGTCGTACTCGGATTCCAGCTGCGGTGGCGCGTCGTCGGTGAGCTCGCCGGTCAGATCGTCGTTGCCGACCGCCGCGTCGCGTAGCTTCAGGACCACGTCGTAGTCGGTGTTCTGGAAGTGTGCGTCCCAGGACAAAGCGACGTCGCGCGGGTCTCGGCCGACCGCGATGTAGGTGACCCCGTCGTGGATCGGCAGGCCGTCGAACGGGGTGTGGGTCTTGATGATGCGTCGGTGCTGCTGCGCCTCGTAGAACGCGAACACGTCGGCCTGGCTGCGCGTCTTCATGTCGGGCCAGAGGGTGATGTCGTCCAGCGGGCGGGGTAGCTCCGGCGTCTGGAAGATCAGCAGAGCGCAGATCGTCTGGGTCCATGTCGTGCCGCATTTAGCGGGTGTCGAGATCACGATGTCGCCGTCGCGGAAGGGAAATCCCCCCCAACGGGCGCTGTCCATGATCGCATTGTGGTACCGAACCGTGGGTTGGCGCACCGGCCCTCCAGTCTGAATTGGTCGAGTCGTCCAAATCAGACCGTAGACTCCACAGTGTAGCTTTGTCCAGAGTTGATCTAAGAACCCGGCACCTGACCAGACAGCGGGGGGGGGGGGGGGGGGGGGGGGGGGGGGGGGGGGGGGGTGGGGGGGGGGGGGGGGGGGGGGGGGGGGGGGGGGGGGGGGGGGGGGGGGAGGGGGGGGGGGGGGGGGGGGGGGGGGGGGGGGGGGGGGGGG
>NZ_JBSWXD010000202.1:0-10243 GCF_056160425.1 Micromonospora sp. ABR4_055 | reverse complement strand
TGGGGTTGGGGGAGGGGCCTCTCTCCTTTTAGGGAGGTCCCAAAAAAAGAGCTCCCCTTGTTTGGGGGGGGGGGGGGTTCCCCCCCCCCCCCCCCCCCCCCCCACCCGCCGTTTTGCACCCAATGGCGGTGGTCCGCAGCCGGCACCACCGCGATCAGCGAAGATGTCCGCATGCGCATCCTGTTGGCCGGCGCGTCCGGCTTCCTCGGCACCAGACTGACCGACCACCTGCACAGCTGCGGACACGAGACCGTACAACTGGTCCGCCGGCCGGCGCGCGGGCCGGCGGAGTTCAGCTGGTCGCCGTCGGCCGGGCAGCTCGACCCGGCGGTGTTCACCGGCATCGACGCGGTGATCAACCTGGCCGGTGCCGGGGTCGGCGACAAACGCTGGACCGACGGCTACAAGGCGTTGATCCGGTCCAGCCGGGTGGACAGCACCACCACGCTGGCCACCGCGATGTCCGGTCTCGCGGCAGCGGACCGGCCGGCGGTGCTGCTGAACTCGTCAGCGGTCGGCTGGTACGGCGACACCGGCGACCAGCCGGTCGAGGAGAACGCCCCGGCCGGTGAGGGTTTCCTGGCCGACGTGGCGCGGGTCTGGGAGGCGTCCACCGGGCCGGCCGAGAACGCCGGCGTACGGGTGGTCCGGCTACGCACCGGTCTGCCGTTGCACCGTGACGGCGGCCTGCTCAAGCCGCAGCTGCTGCCGTTCCGGCTCGGGCTGGGCGGCAAGCTCGGCAGTGGGCGGCAGTGGGTGCCGTGGATCGCCATGCAGGACTGGCTGCGGGCGGTGACCTTCCTGCTCGATCACGATGACATCTCCGGCCCGGTCAACGTGGTCGGGCCGGCGCCGGTGACCAACGCGGCGTTCGGCAAGGCGCTCGGGTCGGCGGTGCACCGACCGGCGGTGCTGCCGGTCCCCGCGTTCGCGTTGCACGTGGCGCTGGGCGAGTTCGCCACCGAGGCGCTGCGCTCCTCCCGGGTGTTGCCCGGGGCGCTGACCGAGGCCGGGTTCACCTACCGGTACCCGGACCTGCCGGACGCGCTGCACGCCGCCCTGACGCAGGGGTGACCCCGCGCCGGGTGGCGTCCAGACCGGTCAGGGCAGCGCCGGGAGCAGGTCGGTGCCGATGGCCGTGATCAGGTCGCCGGTGGCAGCCGGACCGGCGCCCTCGACCATCAGCACCAGCCGGTGGGCGCCGATGGTCGCCGCGCTGGCGGCAAGCCGCGCGGCGCACTCGGCCGCGCTGCCCAGTGGGTGGATTCGCAGCAGGTGCTCGGCGTAGGCGTCGAGGTCCCGGTGGGCCGGCGCCGAGCCGTCGATCCGGACGTACTCGCGGGTGGTGGCCAGCCACGGTGGCAGGGTCCGGCGGAGCACCCGCTCGGCGGCGGCCCGGGAGTCGGCGAGCCCGATCAGATGCACCGAGGCGTGCGGCACGATGGCCGGGTCGTGCCCGTTGGCGGCGGCGACGTCCGCGTACCGGGCCAGCGTGGCGGCCTTCGCCGCGTCGTCGTCGTGCACCCCGAGCAGCAGGGCAAGTCCGCGGCTGGCGGCGAGGTCGACCGTCGCCGGCGAGGTCGCCGCAATCCAGATCGGCATCGGGCGGGCCGGTCGCGGCACCACCGGCACATCGCGGAACGTGAAGAACTGACCGTCGGCGCCGACCGTCGCCGCGCCGGAGAGCCAGCGGCTCAGCAGATCCAGCGATTCGGCGAAGCCGTCCCGGTACCGGTCCAGGCCGGTGCCGTAGACCTCCAGGTCCACCCAGGGGCCGCCACGGGCGACCCCGAGCCGGAACCGGCCGGCGGAGACCGTGTCAAGCAGGACTGCTTCCTCGGCGAGCGCGACCGGATGCCGGTTGGACAGCACGGCCGCCGCGGTGCCGACGGCGATCCGACGGGTGGCGCCGAGCAGGTAGCCGGCCAGGGTGGTGGCGGACGGGCACTGCCCGTACGAGACGAAGTGGTGTTCGGCAAGCCACACGCCGCCGAGGCCGGCTGCCTCGGCGGCGCGCGCGTAGCCGACGGTGGCCGGCAGACCATGTGCCGCCAGCAGGAACAGGTCCACCGCTGGCTGGTTCAGGTCGCCGGCCGCCGTCGAGATGGTCGGCTCAGCAGTCACGCAGCTCGGGTGACTGGTTGCGCAGCTGGGCCACCGGGGAGATGAACTCCTGATAGGTCTCGCCGCCGACGGCGGACAGTTTGAAGGCGGCCACCCGGTGGCAGTTCTGGAAGGCGAACTTGACGCCGAAGTGCCGCTCCAGGCCGCCCCGGATCGCGTCGCTGGCCAGCGCCCGCAGCAGTTGGCCACGCTCGGCCTCGCTGGGTGGCGGCACCGCGTGGTCGGCGAACTCGGCCGTGCCACCCTGGGCCTCGGTGGCCACCTGGGACACCACCGACCAGGCGTACGGCAGGGACTGGCGTACGCAGTCGACGAATTCGGCGTCGTCGACCCGGCCGGATTCGGCCCGCTCCAGCAGGGCGGCAGGTACGTCGAGGGACATGCTTTCTCCTCACGCTACGGTCAGCGGACCAGCAGGTCTGGTCCGAGTACGAACTCCGGGTCGACCTGGTCGGCGAGGTTCTCGCCGACCCGGTCGTTGGCCCAGGCGGCGGCGTTGCGTAGGTGGAACTCCACCGCCTGCCGGGTGTAGTTGGCCCAGTCCTTGCCACAAGCATCGACGGTTGTGCGCATCATGTCCAGAGCGTCACGGTTCGCCGGCTCCATCGCGGTGATCGGCTGGTGCCGGCCCCGCTCGGCCGCCTTGACGAAGGCCGACCGCCCGATCCAGGTCAGCAGATCCGCGCCGACGTGCTCGCGCAGGAAGTCCACGTCCGACTCGTCGTCGATCTTGTTGCCGACGACGTGCACCCGGACGCCGTAGTCGCGGGCGTAGCCGACGTACTGCCGGTAGACCCCGACGCTGCGCACCGTGGGCTCGCAGACCAGGAAGGTGGCGTCGAACCGGGTGAACAGCCCGGAGGCGAACGAGTCGGCCCCGGCGGTCATGTCGACGACCACGTACTCACCGGCACCGTCGACCAGGTGGTTGAGCAGCAGTTCCACCGCGCCGACCTTGGAGTGGTAGCAGGCGACGCCGAGATCGTCGGTGGCGAACGGCCCGGTGACGGCGAGCCGGATACCAGCCACCTCGCGGACCAGCGCGTCGTAGATCGGGTTGGCCCCGGCGACGGTGAGCAGCCGCGAGCCTCGCCCGGGCGGGGTGGTCTTGACCATCGCTGCGGCCGAGCCGATCCGGGGATTGTCGCCGCGCAGATACTCCTTGATGTCGGCCAGGTGGTCGCCCAACGCCGGTAGCAGCACCGCCTCGTCGTCGCTGGCGCCGAGGGCCGCGGCGAGATGCTGGTTGATGTCGGCGTCGACCGCGAGCAGCGGCGGCGGGCCGTCGTCGGGGCCGACCGGGGTGGCTGCGAGGTGGCGGGCGAACAGGGCCGCCAGGGTGGTCTTGCCACTGCCACCCTTACCGACAAAACAGATCTTCACCGTGGATCTCTCCCAAACAACTCAACAGGTACGCGTACATTGGAAGTCATTTCCAATAACTTCGTCAAGCCTAGGTACGGCACGGGCGTGTCGGGCGAAATTGGTACTCTCCGCCGGTGCCGACCGCTCCGTCCCCACTGCCCGACAGCGCCGCGACCACCCGGCCGGTGACCAGCGGCCGGTTGAGGGGCCGGGCCGGCGGCCCGGCCCGCTGGCGCGCCGACCTGGTCGTCGCGGTGGTCGCGGTGGTCCTCGCCGGCTGGGTCACCAGCGGGCTGTGGGCCGGTCCGGACAGCCGGGCGATCACCGTCAACTCCAGCGACCAGGCGCTGTTCGAGTGGCTGCTCGGCTACGGCGCCTACGCGCTGACCCACGGCGAGAACCCGCTGTTCACGTACCTGCTCAACGCCCCCGACGGGGTGAATCTCGCGGTCAACACCTCGATCACCGTGTACGCGGTGCTGTTCGCGCCGCTGACCTTCCTGATCGGGCCACCGGCGACATTCCTGGTGATCCTCACCCTCAACCTGGCCGGCACCGGCTTCACCTGGTACTGGCTGCTGTCCCGGCTACCCACCGGCGACGACGGCGCTCCGTTCGTGCCGTCCCGGCTGGCGGCCGCCGTCGGCGGACTGTTCTGCGGCTTCGCGCCGGCCATGGTGTCGCACGCCAACGCCCACCTGAACTGGACCGCCGGCTGGCTGGTGCCGATCATCGTCTGGCGGGTCCTCGCGCTGCGTGGGCGCCCCGGGGCCCGGCCGCTGGGCCGGGGCGGCTGGGTGCGCAACGGCCTGATCCTCGGCGTAGCCGTCGCGGCGGCCTTCTCGATCGCCGCCGAGGGCCTGTTCTTCACCGCCCTGGCCTGCGGCGTGTTCCTCGGCGTCTGGGCGCTGGACCGCAGCCGCGCCGCCGAGGTCCGCGACGCGCTCCCCCGACTGCTGCGCGGCCTGGCGCTCACCGCGGTCGTGGCGACCGCACTGTTGGCGTACCCGTTGTGGTTGCACTTCTTCGGCCCGCAGGTGTTCCACGGCACCGGTTTCGACGCCCGGGTGCACAGCGAGGACCTCCTCGCCTACGGGGCGTTCCCGGAACGCTCGCTGGCCGGTGTCGCCGGGCTGGGCACCGGGCTGGCGCCGAACGAGACCGAGGAGAACAGCTTCTTCGGCGTACCGCTGCTGATGTTGACCGTCGGCTGCCTGGTGCTGCTCTGGCGGGCCGCCGATCCCGGTCGGCGAGCGACGCTGCGGGCCCTCGCCGTCACCGCCGCCGTGTTCGCGGTGCTCTCCCTCGGCCCCCGGCTGAAGATCGGCGGGACGATCACCGACATCCCGCTGCCGTACGCCCCGCTGGCCGGCGCTCCGGTGTTCAACGCCGCGCTGCCGGCCCGGCTGGCCATGGTGGTCACCCCGGTCATCGGCATCCTGCTGGCGCTGACGCTGAGCCTGCTGCTCACCCGTCGGGCCGGCGGGCAGGCGCGGTACGGCCGGTGGTGGGCCGCGGCGTTCGTCGCGGCGCTGCTGCCGCTGACCCCGGCCAGTCTGCTCACCATCGAACGGGAGCCGATCCCGGACTTCATCACCTCGGGTGCCTGGCGTGACCACGTCAGCCAGGGCAGGGTGCTCGCCCCGGTACCGTTCACCCTCGATGTGCTACCCGACGGTCAACGTTGGCAGGCGTACGCGTTCGCGCACCGGCAGGGCGAGTTCGCCATCCCGTCCGGCTTCTTCCTCGGCCCCGGCGGACCGGACGGCCGGGGCCGGATCGGACCGGTCCCCCGGGCCACCGACGGGCTGCTGCACGAGGTCGCCCGCACCGGCGTGGTGCCGCCGATCACCGACGCCGACCGGGCCGCCGCCCGCGCCGACCTGCGGTACTGGGATGCCGAGGCGGTGGTGCTCGCCGACCGGGTGCACGGGGCGAAGTTCCCGGTCGACGCCGAGGCGCTGCTGACCGCGACCACCGAACTGCTCGGCCCGCCGCAGCGGGTCACCGACGTCTGGCTCTGGCCGGCGCCGGAGGGCGGCTGGTGAGCCGGACCACGGACCGACCCGACCGACCGGTAGCGGACTAGGCTGGACGACGTGACCAGCATCATTTCCCGCCTGCGCGGGGTCCGAGCCGGCGTCGTCGACTACCAGACCGCCTGGGCGGAGCAGCGTCGACTGCACGCCGCCGTGGTCGCCGGCGAGGAGCCGGACACCGTGCTCCTGCTGGAGCACCCGAGTGTCTACACGGCTGGCAAGCGCACCGAGCCGTGGGACCGCCCGGTCGACGGCACCCCGGTGGTGGACGTCGACCGGGGCGGCAAGATCACCTGGCACGGCCCGGGGCAGTTGGTCGGCTACCCCATCGTCCGGTTGTCGGAGCCGATCGACGTGGTCGCCTACGTACGCCGGGTCGAGCAACTGCTGATCGACGTCTGCGCCGAATTCGGGCTGGCCGCCACCCGCCTCGACGGGCCGAACCACAGCGGGGTCTGGGTGCCGGCCGACGACCGTGGACCGGCCCGCAAGGTGGCGGCGATCGGCATCCGGGTCGCCCGCGGGGTCACCCAGCACGGTTTCGCGATCAACTGCGACCCGGACCTGACGGCGTATGACCGGATCGTGCCGTGCGGTCTGCGCGACGTCGGTGTCACCTCGCTGAGCGCCGAGCTCGGCCGGCCGGTGACCGTCGCCGAGGTGCTGCCGGTCGTCGAGCGCCACCTGCCCACGCTCGGCTGAGCCGACCGCTCTCGGGTCCGCCGGCCGATCGATGCCTCGGGTGAGCCAACTCACCCGGTGAGCGGTGGCCGCACGGTCGCCTGGCCGCCCGAGCGGGCACCGGCCGGCGTAGGCTGGCAAGGGTGACCATTGCTCCGGAGGGACGACGCCTGCTGCGCCTGGAGGTCCGCAACGCCGAGACCCCGATCGAGCGCAAACCCCCGTGGATCAAGGTCAAGGCCAGGATGGGGCCGGAGTTCACCGAGCTGCGCGGGCTGGTGCAACGGGAAGGGTTGCACACCGTCTGTCAGGAGGCCGGCTGCCCCAACATCTACGAGTGTTGGGAGGACCGGGAAGCCACCTTCCTCATCGGTGGGGACCAGTGCACCCGGCGCTGCGACTTCTGTCAGATCGACACCGGCAAACCGGCCGAGTTCGACGCCGACGAGCCCCGCCGGGTCGGCGAGTCGGTCGCGGCGATGGGTCTGCGCTACGCCACGGTCACCGGGGTGGCCCGCGACGACCTGCCCGACGGGGGTGCCTGGCTGTACGCCGAGACCGTCCGGCAGATTCACGCGCTGCAGCCCGGCTGCGGCGTCGAGTTGCTGATCCCGGATTTCAACGGCGACGCCGGCCAGCTCGACGAGGTGTTCGCCGCCCGACCGGAGGTGCTCGCTCACAACGTCGAGACGGTGCCCCGGATCTTCAAGCGGATCCGGCCGGCCTTCCGGTACGAGCGCTCGCTCGACGTGCTCACCCGGGCCCGCACGGCCGGCCTGGTGGCCAAGTCCAACCTGATCCTCGGCCTCGGCGAGGAGCGCTCCGAGGTGTCGCAGGCGCTGCGCGATCTGCACGCCGCCGGGTGCGAGCTGATCACCATCACCCAGTATCTGCGCCCGACGCCACGGCATCACCCGGTGCAGCGCTGGGTCAAGCCGGAGGAGTTCGTCGAGCTGCGCGAGGAGGCCGAGCGGATCGGCTTCTCCGGGGTGATGAGCGGCCCGCTGGTGCGTTCGTCGTACCGCGCCGGCCGGCTCTACCAGCAGGCGCTGCGCCAGCGCGAGGCCCAGCCGCTGGCCGGCTGACCGCCCGGTGAACGGCTTCGCCCCCGGCAACTAGACTGCCTCGCATGGCGAAACCCCAGGAGAAGGTGTCGTTCGGCCAGCGGCTGAAGCAGATCGGCATGGTGTTCTCGTTCACCGCCAAGCGCGACAAGTGGTTCGTCCCGCTGGCGGTGGCCGCCGTCGTGCTGCCGCTGGCGATCACCGTGCCGGTGACGCTGAAGCTGGGGTGGATGTGGCTGCCGGTCGGCATCCTGGTGGCGCTGCTCGCCGTACTGATCGTGCTGAACCTGCGGTCCAACACGGCGATGATGAACGTCGCCGAGGGCCAGCCGGGTGCGGCGGCCTCGCTGCTGGAGAACATGCGCGGTGACTGGCGGGTGACGCCGGCGGTCAGTTCGACCACCCAGATGGACATGGTCCATCTGGTGATCGGGCGGCCCGGGGTGATCCTGCTCGCCGAGGGCAACCCGCAGCGGGTCCGGGGGTTGCTCGGTCAGGAGAAGCGGCGGCTGGCGAAGGTGATCGGCAGTGCGCCGCTGTACGACTACGTGATCGGCACCGACGAGGGCGAGTTGTCGATCCGCAGGATGCGTACGACGCTGATGCGCTTGCCGCGCAACCTGACCGGCAAGGACGTCAACGCGTTGGACAAGCGGCTGACCGCGTTGTCGGCCCGGCCGCAGTTACCCAAGGGCGCCATTCCGAAGAACATGCGACCGCCGAAGGGCGCTTTCCGGCAGACCCGGGGCCGCTGACCGCCGGTCGCCGCAATGACGGCGCGGTGCGGTGGGCCGGGCGGTGCGGTGGGCCGGGCCGGGCGGTTGCGGTCGTGGGTCAGCTGGGGACGGCGACGACGACCGAGCCGGCGGCCCGGTCGTGCAGGCCGCGTCGCCGCTCGTCCATCACCAGCGGCGGGATCACCAGGGCCAGCAGCAGTCCGCGCAGCAGTGCCCGGGGTACGCCGATCCGGCCGCCGTCGGCGGCCGAGACACACCGGATCCGGGCCAGCCACATTCCCGGGGTCTGGGCGAACAGCCCGAGGAAGATGCCGTACTCGGCGATCAGCACGACTACCGGTGGCCAGCCGGACCGGGCCGGGTCGGCAAACAGGCTGGAGATAAGCACACAGAGTAGCCAGTCAATCACTAGGGCACCGGTGCGGCGAAGCAGGCTGGACACCTTGGCACCCGACCCCGCCGGACCGTCCGTCGCCCCACCCGCAGCCGCATTTGCGCTAGCCGCCACGCTGCTCCCCCTTCCGATACCCACGAACGGCCAGACTAGCCTGGGCCATCTGCCGTATCCTGCGGGGGACGATTGGTCGGGATCACGCTCCGCAGGGGACGTAACACGGCGGAAACATTAGAGACACGGTGGGGCAACTCCGCGGCCATAGCGTCGCGACCAGCATAGCCATCAGTGCGACGTGCCAGGAGGACGTGTGTTCGCCAATCCCGAGGAACTACTGCGGTACCTCAAAGACGAGGGCGTGAAATTCGTCGACGTACGCTTCTGTGACCTGCCCGGCGTGATGCAGCACTTCAACTTGCCGGTCGAGTCGGTCGACGAGGACATTTTCACCACCGGCCTCGCCTTCGACGGGTCTTCGATCCGTGGTTTCCAGGCGATCCACGAGTCGGACATGCTGCTGCTGCCGGATGTCGCCACCGCATTCATCGACCCGTTCCGGATCGAGAAGACGCTGGCGCTCAACTTCTTCATCCACGACCCGTTCACCCGGGAGGCGTACTCCCGGGACCCGCGTAACGTGGCCAAGAAGGCGGAGGCCTACCTGGCGGCGAGCGGCATCGCCGACACCGCCTACTTCGGACCCGAGGCGGAGTTCTACATCTTCGACTCGATCCGCCACGAGACCTCCGCGAACCAGGCCTACTACTACATCGACTCGATCGAGGGCTGGTGGAACAGCGGTCGCGAGGAAGAGGGCGGCAACCGCGGGTACAAGACCAACTACAAGGGCGGCTACTTCCCGGTGCCGCCGGTCGACCACTACGCCGACCTGCGTGACAAGATCGTCCGCAAGCTGATCGACACCGGCTTCACCGTGGAGCGGTCGCACCACGAGGTCGGCACCGCCGGCCAGGCCGAGATCAACTACAAGTTCTCCACCCTGCTGCACGCCGGCGACCAGCTGCAGCTGTTCAAGTACATCGTCAAGAACACCGCCTGGGCCAGCGGCAAGACCGCGACCTTCATGCCGAAGCCGCTGTTCGGCGACAACGGCTCCGGCATGCACACCCACCAGAGCCTCTGGCTCAACGGCGAGCCGCTGTTCTACGACGAGACCGGCTACGCCGGCCTGTCGGACACCGCCCGCTGGTACATCGGCGGTCTGCTGCACCACGCGCCGTCGCTGCTGGCCTTCACCAACCCGACGGTCAACTCCTACCGTCGACTGGTGCCGGGCTTCGAAGCACCGGTCAACCTGGTGTACTCGCAGCGCAACCGGTCCGCCTGTACCCGGATCCCGGTCACCGGCAGCAACGCCAAGGCCAAGCGGGTCGAGTTCCGGGTGCCGGATCCGTCGGCGAACGTCTACCTGGCCTTCTCCGCCATGCTGATGGCCGGCCTGGACGGCATCAAGAGCAAGATCGAGCCGCCGACGCCGATCGACAAGGACCTGTACGACCTGCCGCCGGAGGAGTGGGGCAACGTCAAGCAGGTGCCGGGTTCGCTGCCGGCCGTGCTGGACTCGCTGGAGGCCGACCACGACTTCCTGCTCGAGGGTGGGGTCTTCACGCCGGACCTCATCTCCACCTGGGTCGACTGGAAGCGGTCCAACGAGGTCGACCCGGTCCGCCTGCGGCCGACCCCGCACGAGTTCGCGATGTACTTCGACTGCTGATTCCGGCCGCGCCGGTCCAGCAGTGGGCGACGGCGGTGGGGGCGGGCCTCGGCCTGTCTCTTCTCCACATCTGACGCTGCCGACGATCTTATCCGAGTGTAGAT
>NZ_JBSWXD010000201.1:0-10281 GCF_056160425.1 Micromonospora sp. ABR4_055 | reverse complement strand
CTCCCCCCCCCCCTCCCCCCCCCCCCCCCTCCCCTTCCTCCCTCTGCCTCCCCCCCCCCCCCCCCCCCCCCCCCCCCCCCCCGGTTCCGCGTGTCCGGGTTCCGCACTCGTTGAGCGGGGGCCGATCCGTCGATCCCTCGTGCCCTGAACCAGATACATCGGGCCAGGTCAACCCCGGTTCGAGCACGTTTCACCAACTTCTGTCACGATCAGAAAAAGTTTTGCTTCAGCAGACCGAAACTCTGGACACGAGACTGAGAAGACTCTTAGTGTTTCGGTCACGACACGCCGAGGTCGCCTCGGTGTTAACTCACGGTCGGAGGTGGACCCCATGCGTACGGCGGATCCTCTGCACCTCCAGCTGCTGCGACTGTTGCGGGACAGTGGACCGGTCTCTCGGGCCGAGCTCGCAGACCAGCTGGAGATTCCCCGCCCTCGCCTGCTGTCCGAGTTGGAGCGGCTGGTCGCCTCCGGCTTCGTGACCGAAGCAGGGATGGCCGCCTCACGGGGCGGCCGCCGCTCGACCCTGGTCGAGCTCAACCCGGACCTGCGGTTCGCCGCGATCGACCTGGGCGCCAGCTCGGTCGACGTGGAGATCACCAACGGCCGGCTGGAGCCGGTGGCCGCGTACACCGAACCCGCCGACATCCGGCAGGGGCCGAAGGTCATCCTGCACCGGATCAACGAGCTGCTCGCCAAGGCCCGGGTCGAAGGGGTGCACGAGCGCCTCGACGGTATCGGCATCGGGGTGCCCGGGCCGGTCAGCTACCGCGACGGAGTGCCGGTCTCCCCGCCGATCATGCCGGGCTGGGACCGGTTCCCGGTCCGTGAACTGCTCGCCCGGGAGCACGGCTGCCCGGCGGTGGTGGACAACGACGTGAACATCATGGCCATCGGGGAACGGCACGGCGGCGTGGCCCACTCGGTCGACGACTTCCTGTTCGTCAAGCTCGGCACCGGCGTCGGCTGCGGCATCTACCTCGCGGGCCAGGTCTACCGGGGGATCGACGGCTGCGCCGGCGACATCGGCCACATCCAGGTCGACTCGCACGGTCCGATGTGCTCCTGCGGCAACGCCGGATGCCTGGAGGCGCTGTTCAGCGGTGCGGCGCTGGCCAAGGAGGCGGCCGCCGCCGCCCGGGCCGGCACCTCTCCGGCACTGGCCGAGCGGCTCACCCAGCGGGCCGAGCTCACCGCGCGCGACGTCGCCGAGTGCGCCATGGAAGGTGACGTCACCTGCATCCGGCTGATCCGCGACGGCGGCCGGCGGCTCGGCGGCGTCCTCGCCGGTCTGGTCAGCTTCGCCAACCCGTCGATGATCGTGATCGGCGGTGGTCTGGCCCACCTCGGGCACATCCTGCTGGCCGAGATCCGCAGCGTGGTCTACCGGCGGTCACTGCCGCTGGCCACCGGCAACCTGCCGGTCGTGCTGTCCGAGCTGGGTTCGCGGGCCGGCGTGACCGGCGCCTCCGTGCTGGCCAGCGACGTCGCCTTCGAGCAGGCGTCGTGAGCGCCCCCGAGGCCACCGGCGCCGCGCCGGTTGACGAGCCCGGCGGCACCCCGGCCGTGGCCGCCGGCGGCGACGTGGTGCTGCGGCTGACCGACGTCGTGAAGACCTTTCCCGGGGTACGCGCCCTGGACGGGGTGCAGCTCGAGGTGCGTGCCGGGGAGGTGCACTGCCTGCTCGGCCAGAACGGGGCCGGCAAGTCGACCCTGATCAAGGTGCTGGCCGGCGTGCACCGCCCCGACGCGGGGCGGGTCGAATGGCAGGGCCGACCGGTCCGGTTCGCCAATCCGCAGGCCGCGATGCGGGCCGGCATCGCCACCATCTACCAGGAACTCGACCTGGTCGACGACCTCTCCGTGGCGGAGAATGCCTTCCTCGGCCACGAGCCGCGGACCGCAGGCTTCGTCCGTCGGTCGGCGATGGCCCGGCGCACCCGCGACATCCTGGGCCGACTCGGCCACGCCGAGATCCGACCCCGCGGGCTGGTCCGATCGCTTCCGGCGGCCGGCAAGCAGGTGGTCAGCATGGCCCGGGCACTGTCCCACCAGGCCAAGCTGATCATCATGGACGAGCCGAGCGCGGTGCTCGCCCACGACGAGGTCGAGAACTTGTTCCGGATCATTCGCGAACTGACCGCTCAGGGCATCGCGGTCATCTACATCTCACACCGGCTGGAGGAGATCCGCGAGATCGGTGACCGGGTCACCGTACTCAAGGACGGCCGGACCACCGCGCAGAACCTGTCGGCGCAGACCACCCCGACCAAGGAACTGGTCAGCCGGATGACCGGCCGGTCCATCGAGTACGTGTTCCCACAGCGGGAGCCGAACCCACACGGGGAGCAGTTGCTGGAGGTGTCCCGGCTCAGCCGTGCGAGGGAGTTCAGCGACGTCTCACTGACCGTCGCGCGGGGGGAGATCGTCGGCATCGCCGGCCTGGTCGGTGCCGGTCGTTCGGAACTGCTGGAGACGATCTTCGGAGCCCGGACCGCCGACACCGGCAAGGTCACGATGGCCGGCAAACCGGTACGGGCCGGCAGCGTCGGTGCCGCGGTGCGGGCCGGCATGGGCATGGCACCGGAGGAACGCAAGAGCCAGGCACTACTGCTGGGCGAACCGATCTTCCGGAACATCACGTTGGCCACCTTCGGTCGCCTCGCCCGGGTCGGGTTCACCGACGCCGGCCGGGAGGTCAGCGCCGCTGAACGGGTGGCCGGCTCGCTGGAACTGCGTCCCCGGGGCGTGCACCGTCCGGTGCGCCAGCTCTCCGGCGGCAACCAGCAGAAGGTGGTGGTCGGCCGGTGGCTGCTCGGTGACACCCGGCTGCTGCTGCTCGACGAGCCGACCCGGGGCGTCGACGTCGGTGCCCGGGCCGAGCTGTACCAGGTGATCCACGACCTCGCCGCGCAGGGCGTGGGCGTCCTGCTGGTCTCCAGCGAGGTGCCGGAGGTACTGGGGCTGGCCGACCGGGTGCTGGTGATGCGGGAAGGACGCGTCGTCCACCAGGCCCCGGCCGGTGAGATCGATGAGGAGACCGTGCTCGACCTCGTCATGTCGGGGTCGGCGAAGGAAAGTGCCGCGGCGTGACCGGGCGACCCGACCAGTTGGCCAGCGGCCAGCCGGTAAACGAAGGAGTAGGACTGTGACCGCGGAAGAGGCCACGGCGACCGTACCCGGTAAGGAGAAGCCGGCAGCGCCGCCGGCGCACGGCGCGGACGAACCACCCCGGCAGAGCTGGTGGCGTTCCGACGCCAGCGAGTACGCCCGACGCAACCTGTGGCTGGTCGGCGTCCTCGTGATTCTGGTCATCATCGGCGCCGCCACCCGGCCCGACCTATACAGTGACCCGACCTGGGTCCGCAACAACATCTTCACCATCCTGCAGCAGGCCTCCGCGATCGGCGTGGTCACCGTCGGCATGACATTCGTGATCATCGCCGGCGGCATCGACCTGTCGGTCGGCGCGATCATGGCGCTGGCCGGGGTATGGGCCACCACGGTGGCGACCCAGAGTTTCGGCCCCGGCGGCATGATCTTCACCGCTGTCGTGGTCGGGATGTGCGTCGGACTGGTCAACGGAGTGCTGATCTCGTACGGCCGGCTGGTGCCGTTCATTGCCACCCTGGCGATGATGGTGGCCGCGCGAGGGCTGGCCGCGCTCATCTCCGGCAAGCAGACCCAGGTCTCCACCTCGTCGGTGATCAACGGGATGGCCACCCAACGGATCCTCGGAATCCCGCTGCTGGTGATCATCCTCGCCGCGGTGGTCGCCGCCGGCTGGGTGCTGCTCAACCGCACCACCTTCGGCCGACGCACCGTTGCGATCGGCGGCAACGCCGAAGCGGCCCGGCTCGCCGGCATCAACGTCCGGTGGCACACCCTACTCATCTACGGCCTGTCCGGGCTGTGCTGCGGTATCGGCGCGATCATGCTGACCGCGCAGGCCAACTCGGCCCAGGCCGCCATGGCCAACCTGTACGAGCTCGACGCGATCGCTGCGGCGATCATCGGCGGCACGCTGCTCACCGGCGGCCGCGGCACCATCATCGGCGCCCTGTTCGGGGTGCTGGTCTTCTCCACCATCACCAACCTGTTCGCCATCAACGGACTCTCCACCGAATCCCAGAACATGATCAAGGGCGGGATCATCGTGGTGGCCGTTCTCATCCAGCAGTTCCGGTTCAACTCCCTCAGTCAGCTCTTCAACCGAAGAACCGCCTGAGGCTCCACCTGACACACCCATCCACCGCCCGGTGGCCGTCGACTCCGACGGTCGCCAGGCCCCGCACACCCCGATAACTCCCCGCCATTGCGATCCAGGAGGTCGTCATGACCGCTTTCTCCCGTCGGACACTGTTCGGCGCGCGCGGCGCCGCCGCCAGTGACATGTCCCGCCGTCGGCTGCTCGCCGGTGGTGCCGCAGTAGGTGCCGGTGTACTGCTGAGCGCGTGCACCAGCAACGAGGCCGCCCCGACCAACACCCAGACGCAGGCCGCCAACCAGGGCAACCCCAACTCCGAGCCCGGTGAGACCGTCACCATCGGCTTCTCCGCCCCGGCGGCCGACCACGGCTGGCTCGCGGCGATCACCAACAACGCCCGGGCCCAGGCCGAGGCGTACTCGGACGTGGAGTTCCTCACCGTCGAGGCGGGCGCCGACGCCGCCGCTCAACGGGCCGCGCTGGACACGCTGATCTCGCAGAGCCCGGACGTCATCGTGATGCTGCCGCACGACGGAGCCGAGCTGACCGCGAGTGGCCTGCAGGCCATGGAGGCCGGCATCCCGGTGGTCAACCTGGACCGGGCGTTCACCCAGGCGCTCGCCTACCGCACCCAGATCAAGGGCGACAACTACGGCATGGGCGTGTCGGCGGGCAACTACATCGCCGCCCAGATGCAGGAGAAGGGCATCGCCAACCCGGTGATCGCCGAGATCGCCGGGATCGACGCGCTGGAGCTGACCCAGGAGCGGTCCGCCGGTTTCAAGGACGCCCTCGAGGTGCACGGCTTCACCGTCGCCAACCGGCGGGCGGCCGAGTTCACCGCCGACTCCGGCCAGCGCGAGGCGGCCAACCTGCTGCAGGCCCTGCCGGAGATCGACGCCATCTGGAACCACGACGACGACCAGGGCATCGGGGTACTGGCTGCGATCAGCCAGGCCAACCGGTCGGAGTTCATCATGGTCGGCGGTGCCGGTTCGCGGGCGGCGATGGAGGCGATCCAGGCCGACGACAGCGTGCTGAAGGCGACCGTCACCTACAGCCCGTCGATGGCCTCCTCGGCGATCTCGCTCGCCCGCCTGATCGCACAGGGCCGGGGCATGTCCGACCTGGTCGAGCTGCAGGTGCCCAAGGAGATCATCCTGGCCTCGGAGACCATCACCAAGGAGAACGCGAGCGAGTACCTGCCGCTCGGGTTCTGACCTGCAACGGGGAGGCTTACCTTGTCCGCTGAACACAACGAACTGCGGGTCGGCATGATCGGCTACGCGTTCATGGGCGCCGCGCACTCGCAGGCCTGGCGAACCGTGAACCGGGTCTACGACCTGCCGGCGTGGGTCCGGATGACCGCAGTGTGCGGCCGGGACGAGTCCAAGGTGGCCGAGGCCGCCGACCAACTCGGCTGGGAGTCGTACACCACCGACTGGCGGGCGCTGATCGCCCGGGACGACATCGACGTGGTCGACATCTGTACGCCGGGTGACAGCCACGCCGAGATCGCCATCGCGGCACTCGCCGCCGGCAAGCACGTGCTGTGCGAGAAGCCACTGGCCAACACGGTGGCCGAGGCGCAGCAAATGGCCGACGCGGCTCGGGTCGCCCGGGCCGGCGGCGTCCGGTCGATGTGCGGATTCAACTACCGGCGGGTGCCGGCGGTGACGTTGATGCGTCAACTCGTCGCCGACGGCCGGATCGGAACGATCCGGCACGTGCGGGCGGTGTACCTGCAGGACTGGATCCTCGATCCGGACTTCCCGTTGGTCTGGCGGTTGCAGAAGGACAAGGCGGGTTCCGGGGCGCTGGGTGACATCGGTGCGCACATCATCGACGCCACCCAGTTCGTCACGGGCCAACGGATCGCCCGGGTGAGCGGGCTGACCGAGACGTTCGTCAAGCGGCGGCCACTGCCAGCCGGTTCCAGCGGGCTTTCCGCTTCGGCCGGCGGCGGGTCCGCAGACGACGCCGAACCGGCCACCGGCGAGGTCACCGTCGACGACGCCGCGCTGTTCATGGCCCGGCTCGACGGCGGGGCGGTGGCCAGCTACGAGGCGACCCGCTTCGCCGCCGGACGCAAGAACGGGTTGCGGATCGAGATCAACGGCTCGCTCGGGTCGGTCGCGTTCGACTTCGAGCGGATGAACGAACTGGAGTTCTTCGACGCCACCCGGCCCGCGGCCGAGCAGGGCTTCACCCGCATCATCGTGACCGAACCGGAGCACCCGTACCTGTCTGCCTGGTGGCCGCCCGGCCACGGCATCGGGTACGAGCACTCCTTCACCCACCAGGCCCGTGACTTCGTCGCGGCGCTGGCGGCCGGAGACGATCCGACACCGTCCTTCGACGACGCACTCCAGGTCCAGCAGGCGCTGGCCGCGGTGGAGGAGTCGGCCGGGCTCGGCGAATGGGTCACCGTGGATCCGGCGAATACCACGGCACCGGCCTGATCGGCTCGACCTTCGTCGAGAGGTCTGGAAACCGAGACTCCTCGTCCCGTGGGCGAGGGTCGCCCGGCGCGGTTGCGCCCCGCGCCGGGTGATCCGCGGGTACGAGGACGGCTCGTCCGGCGTGACCGGATCGGGATTCCCCGGTCACGCCGGACGGCCAGCAGGGCGTACCAGAAGACTCTGGCGGACGTGGCACCGCGCCAGGGGTGAGGCACCAACCGTCACTGTCCGTCCACAACGGAATCAGTGCCCACGGTGAGGCATGAGCCTCCCGAACCCCCGGAGGAACGACTGATGAGTAGATCCGCCCGGCGATGGCTTGCCGTCGCCGCGGGTGCGGCACTCGCCGCACCCATGATCACCACCGCGCCAGCGGTAGCCCACGACGGCCACGAGCACCACGACGACTACCAGGTGCTGGTCTACACCCACAGCGAGGAGGCGGCCCAGCCGTCGACCGCCAAGGGTGTCAACGCCATCCGTACCCTCGGCAAGAACAACGGCTTCACTATCGACGTGTCCCGCAACGGGACCAGCTTCACCAGTGAGAACCTCGCCAACTACGCGGCAGTGGTGTTCATCAACAACACCGGTGACGTGCTCGACGACGCGCAGCAGGAAGCGTTCGAGGACTACATCAAGGCCGGTGGCGGGTACCTCGGCGTGCACCTCGCGGTGGACGCCGAGCCGGACTGGGCCTTCTACCGTGGCCTGGTAGGCACCACCTCGACCGGCACCACCGCCAACGGTGCCGGTGTCATCGACGTCGCTGACCGCTACCACCCGTCCACGGCGAAGATGCCCCGCGAAGTGATCGTCGAGGACGAGTACCTCAACTACACCGGCAACGTCCGGGGTGTGCAGCACGTGCTGGCCAGCGTCGACCCGACGTCGCTGGACGGCAGCAGCATGGGTGCCGACCACCCGATCTCCTGGTGCCAGGACTACCAGGGCGGCCGGTCCTGGTACACCGGTCTCGGCGCGTCGGCGGACACCTTCACCATCGGGGCGGTCCGCAAGCACCTGCTCGGTGGCATCGAATGGGCTGCGGGCATCGCCGAGGGCGACTGTGGCGCGACCGTCGAGTCGAACTACGAGCGGGTCGTGCTCAACGACCAGCCCGGTGAGCCGATGACACTCGCGGTGCTGCCCGACGGGCGGGTGCTGCACAACACCCGCGCCGGGGAGATCCGCCTGTACGACCCGGCGACCGGGGCCAGCCCGGTCATCAACAACCTCGACGTCTACCAGCACGACGAGGACGGCCTGCAGTCGGTGACCCTGGACCCCAACTTCGCGGAGAACAAGTGGGTCTACCTCTACTACGCGCCACCGCTGGACACTCCGGTGGACGACCCGGCCACCCCGGGGGTCAACGAGGGCGACGCACCGGCCAACAGTGACGACCCGAGCGTCTGGGAGCCGTTCAAGGGCTACAACCTGCTCTCCCGGGTCAAGTTCGTCGAAGAGCCGACCCCGCACCTGGACATGTCGACCGAGCAGGAAATCATCAAGGTTGACGTCGACCGCGGGGCGTGCTGCCACGTGGCCGGCGAGGTCAAGTTCGACGGTCGGGGCCTGCTCTACCTCGTCACCGGCGACGACACCAACGCCAGTGGCTCGGACGGCTACACCCCGATCAACCGGTCGGCCACTCGGGGTCCGGCCTATGATGCCGCGCGCTCCTCGGCCAACACCAACGATCTGCGGGGCAAGGTGCTGCGGATCCGCGTCAAGGACGACGGTAGCTACAGCATCCCGGCCGGCAACCTGTTCCGGGAGTCGCAGGACGTCGATGACAAGACCCGTCCGGAGATCTTCCTGATGGGCCTGCGCAACCCCTTCCGGTTCGACGTCGACGACCGTGGCTTCGTTTACATCGGTGACTACTCGCCGGACTCGCGCAACCCGGACCCGCAGCGGGGCCCGGAGGGCACCGGCCGGTGGTTCGCGACCAAGACCGCAGGTAACTACGGCTGGCCGTACTGCTACTCGCCGACCCTGCCGTACGTCGACTACGACTTCGAGACGGAGACCTCAGGCGAGCCGTTCAACTGCGCCGCACCGATCAACGACTCGCCGCGCAACACCGGTCTGAGTCTGCTGCCACCGGTGGAGCAGCCGCAGTTCTGGTACACCTTCAACGCCACCACCACCTGCCGGGACGCCTACCTGGTCGACCCGGCCGGCACCTGCGACTTCCAGTGGCCGGTGATCGGCACCGGTGGCGTCGGTCCGATGGGCGGCCCGATCTACAAGTACGACGATTCGCTGGAGTCGGAGTACAAGCTGCCGGCGTACTACCACGACACGGTGTTCTTCGGCGAGTTCAGCCGGGACCGGATGTTCAACATGCGGACCAACGGCAGCGGCAAGTTCTTCGGTGTCGAGGCGTTCCTACCCGGCTTCACCTTCGACAACCCGATGGACATGGAGATCGGCCCGGACGGCACCCTGTACGTGCTGGACTACGGTGACGGCTTCTTCCGGGCCAACCCGGATGCCTCGCTGTACCAGATCCGGTACGTCAAGGGCACCCGCGGTCCGGTCGCCGAGCTCGACGTCAGCCCGACGTCCGGGCAGGCGCCGCTGAACGTGCAGTTCTCCAGTGAGGGTTCGTTCAGCCCCGAGGTCGGCGAGACGATCAGCATCGCCTGGGACTTCGACGGAGACGGCACCACCGACTCCACCGAGGCCAACCCGTCGTTCACCTACACCAGCAACGGCGTCTACTACGCCCAGCTGACGGTGACCGACTCCACGGGTAAGCAGGCGACGCTCAGCCGTACCATCACGGTCGGTAACACCGCTCCGACGGTCGAGGTCACCCTCCCGGTGTCCGGTTCCTTCTTCAACTGGGGCGACACGGTGCCGTACGCGGTGACCGTCACCGACCCCGAGGACGGCACCATCGACTGTGACCGGGTGGAGGTCACCTTCGTCCTCGGCCACGACGAGCACGGTCACCCGCAGACCAGCACCACCGGCTGCACCGGTACCTTGCCGACCCCGGCCGACGGTGCCGACCACGCTGGTAGCTACCTGTTCGGCGGCATCAGCGCCCGCTACACCGACCTGGGCGGCGGCGGCCAGCCGGCGCTGACCACAGTCGGCCAGGCCACTATCCAGGTCTACCAGCAGCAGGCCGAGTACGCCCAGATCAAGCAGGGCGTCGAAACCTCCAACACCACCGACACCGGCGGCGGCCTGCACGTGTCCAGCATCGACGGCGACGACTACATCGCCTTCGATCCGATCAACCTCGACGGGATCGAGTCGCTGACCCTGCGGCACAGCCGAGGCTCCTCGTCGACCGTGGGTGACCCTCGGGCGATCGTCGAGGTGCGGGTCGACGCGCCGGACGGACCGTTGGTGGCCAGCACCACGCTGAACGCCACCTCCGGATCGCGTGACTGGACCAGTCACGACGTCGCGATCGACCACCCGGCCGGGACACACCAGCTCTACCTGGTGTTCCGGACGGTGGACGGTGGTCCCGACAGCAACCTGGTCTACCTCAACTGGGTGCAGTTCAACCCGGCGAGCTGAACCGGGCTAGGGGGGGGGGGGGGGGGGGGGGGAGGTGTAAGAGACAGGGAGGGTAAGTGGGAG
>NZ_JBSWXD010000200.1:0-10335 GCF_056160425.1 Micromonospora sp. ABR4_055 | reverse complement strand
AGCGTCAGAACTCCTATCCTTCCAGTTCAGAGGGCACTTTCTATAGCCGGGGTCCTGCCGGTCCGACCTTCATCGGTGGATCGAGGCTCAGTGACGTCGTTGGTGCGCACGCTGGATCCGGTTGGGCTCCGATCGTGGCCACTGCGGTCCACGCTGCGTCCTGCCCGGCAGGATGCACTCTTTGGCAGAGTACATCCTATAATGCGATAGCAGTGCGATGTGACACAAATCTCTTGATGTCCATTGGCATCACCCATGGTGATGGATGGGTGCTTAGGGTGGATCAAGAAAGTGTCTTGTGTTGGGCTCTGGAGCAAGGCGGGTCCCGGACCGCGCGCGGCGACGACCTGCTCCAGTGGCGAGCTATCAGGGTGACGACTGGTCGGTGTCCGCCTTGTCGGGAGCTTTTCGTCGGCGTGGCCGACCGTAGCTCGTTGTGCATATCGTCGTCAGGTCGATCCGATGCCCTACCTGGCACGTAATTGACCACCTTGGGTTGCGCGGCAGTGTGTATGCATCTCCTGCTACTGCAACTGGTTGGAGGGTCGATCGTATCGCTTGACGGTTACCTGTCCTAGTTCGGTCATTCTTCTGCCTGATATACCGCGTCACTGCTTCGGAAATGATCGATACCATTGACGAGTGCAACTTCTACAGGTAGCCTCACTGGGGAGGGTGAGCGGAGCCTTCTTGTTGCTAGCATTTCACTTCCTTGGTTCAAGCTGCTCCATTGATGCGGGGGCATAGTTCAACTCTGGTTCTGTCGTGGCCGGCAAGCGAACGCACTGGAGGGGTTGGCATGGAGTTCTGGATCCTGGGTAGAGTGGCGGTCGGATCCAGGGATAAATTGATCCACTTTCGAAGTGGAATGCAGTGTTCGCTTCTGGCGGCCTTGCTTGCTGCTGAGGGGCAGGCGGCTTCGGCCGGTATGCTGATAGCCGAGCTGTGGGGAAATGATCTGCCTGATCAGGTTGAGAACGCGCTACAGGCGCACGTCAGCCGGCTACGACGGAAGCTCCAGTCGATCGAGCCCGAGCGTGCTGCGTCCCGGCTCCAGGCCCAGACGTGCGGCTATCGTCTCGCCTTGGACGGCGCGAGCGTGGACGCGATGACCTTTACGTCGGCGTTGAATGACGCGAGAGCTGTGGCGTCGTCGTGCCCTGCCGAGACCGCCTACCGACTGCGGTCGGCTCTGGCGCTGTGGCGTGGCCCAGTCTTCGGCGGCGTTGCGGTCGGGCTGACTGCGCAGGCCGCCGCAGCCCGCATCGAGGCATCCCGGATCGCCGCCCTGGAACTGCTCTTCGACATCGAGTTGCAGCTTGGTGGGCACACACAAATCGTGCCGGAGTTGACTGCACTGGTCCGTGCCGAGGCGCCCAACGAACGGCTCTGCGAGCAGCTGATGGTGGCCCTCTACCGGTGCGGTCGCCAGACCGATGCGCTCAGCGTCTACCAGTGGATGCGCAACCGGATGGCAGAAGAACTGGGGGTCGACCCGTCTCCCATGTTGCGTAATCACGAGCGGGCCATCCTGTCCCACGATCCGGAACTGCGGCCCAACGAGGACCACCTGATCCTTCGGGACCGGGTGGGCTGACCCAGATGGGGCCGCGCGCTGCTGCCGCTGCGAGCCTTCATGCCGCAGAGACACATGCGTCTCACTGCGGTATTCCGCCTGACCGCAGCGTTCAGCCGCCGACGACGGGTGCCAGGGCCGGGTCAAGTTTTTCGGCCCGGTCTCAGATCCGGTGGTGACGAAGAGCCGTCCGGCTCGTTGACACCCGCGTGATCGACGCCACAAGCTCGCGCAGACAGTGCTTTCGGGTCTTTCCTCGCTGGTCATCGAGGATGTGGTCGACGAGGGCGAGCGGATCGTGGTGCGGGCACGGACTCCACACGGCACTGCTGTCTGTCCGATGTGCGGCGCTCTCAGTCGGGGCGGGTGCACGGATACCACCTACGGAGCGTCACCGACCTGCCGGTCGACGGACGGCAGGTCGTCCTCCGGGTCCGGGTACGACGCCTGGTATGCCCTACCCACAGCTGCCGACAGACCTTCCGCGAGCAGACCCCCGGAATCCTGGAACGCTACCAACGACGCACACACCGGCTGTCCCAGCAGGTCCTCCCGGGTGCAAACCGGCCCGGCCTCGGTCATCGCGGGGACGCGGCGCAGGCCGCCGCAGCTCGTGCAGGCTTTCCAACTGCGGGATCATTCCACCAGCAGGGCTGGCAGATGGGGTGGCCGTTGTCGTTGCGGCGGGCCGGGGGCCGCAGCTTCCCGCATCGACCGCATTGCATGGCCACGGCCTTGCGGGTGCAGCCGGCGCAGAGTCGTAGGCTGTTGAACGGGCGGCTGAGCGGGCGCTGTTTCTCGCAGCGCGGGCAGAGTGGCGCGACCACGGTCGTGGCGCCGGCCCGGACCAGGGCATCGACGAGGCGCAGCACGCCGGGCAGCGTCGCAAAATGCCCGACCCGACCCAGAAAGAGACCATACCGGCAGCCACATGCTCGCCCGGCTTCGCCGCATTTCACCCCGGGATCGTGTCTGATTCACATTGATCCCCACATCGACGGACATCGCGTCCGCCGAGCCGCCGCCCCGACGCCGTAGGCCTCCTGCATGACCGAACGGCGAGCCTATCCGTCCGACCTGTCCGACGCCCGCTGGGCCCTGATCGCACCCCGCCTGACCGCCTGGCGACAGGCCCGCACCGACGCCGGCGTCAGCGGCCGCACCCCCACCCACGACCTGCGCGACATCTTCAACGCCATCCTGTACGTCAACCGCACCGGCATCCCCTGGCGCTACCTGCCCCACGACTTCCCGCCCCACCGCACCGTCTACGGCTACTTCGCCGCCTGGAGTAAGGAAGGCATCTTCACCGAACTCAACTACCACCTCACCGGCCTCGTCCGCGACCACCACGGCCGCACCATCCAACCCACCGCATCCATCATGGACAGCCAGAGCGTCAAGACCTCCTCCAATGTCCCGCTGTCCACACAGGGCACCGATGCCGGAAAGAAGATCGTAGGCCGCAAACGCGGCATCATCACCGACACCCTCGGACTGCTCCTCGCCGTCATCGTCACTGCGGCCAGCGCCAGCGACAACGCCATCGGCATGGACCTGCTCGACCAGGCCACCACCGCCTACCCCACCCTGACCAAGACCTGGGCCGACGCCGGATTCAAGAACCGTGTCGTCGAACATGGCGCCGCACTCGGCGTCGACGTCGAGATCGTCACCAAGGACCCACAGGCCAAGGGCTTCAGCGTGGTCAAGCGCCGATGGGTCGTCGAACGCACCCTGTGCGCCGCGAGGCGCCCTGTTGTATCCCCGGTGCAGCCGGGAGGGACTTGGAGGGAGGTTCCTGGGTCGAATGGCTTACCTGACGCTGAAAGGCTGAGGAGACAAGAGCATGCCAGCTAACCCGGCGACCGGGTCCAGCGGTCAGGGACGGTGTGCCGGGGGGGACCCGCGTGATATGGCGAAAGCTGGATTGCCTGAACCCTAATCTCCAGTCGATGCAAGTTCCCATCCACCGGAAAGACCTCTGAAACCGGTGCTGTGCTCTGCGTCGGAATCGAAGTGTGGGCTGACGCAACCTCCAGAGCGCGGGGCGACGCCCAGCGAGGGTGTTGAAGGAGATGAGTGGGGCGCCTACGTCACGCTGCTACGTACGACAGGGACGAACGCGGGATCGCCTAACGGACGCGAGTCCTATGGCGACGGAGGCCTCGTAGTAGTCGCCGGAGTAACGCCCGGCCAGGGAGGGCGGGAAAGCCGTCTACACGGGCGAAGGGGGCCAGGTGATGGGACACCACCAGATCGGGAGGTATGCGTAATGCAGAGCGCCGCAACGGTGCTGGGTGTCCTGCGTGAGCGCGGCAGGCGCGGTCTGCCGCTTGACGAACTGTATCGGCAGCTGTTCAACCCGCAGTTGTATCTGCTGGCCTACGGGCGCATCTACGCCAACCACGGCGCGATGACTCCGGGGGTCACGCAGGAGACCGTGGACGGCATGTCCCAGGCGAAGATCGGCCGCATCATCGCGGCGATGCGTCACGAGCGATACCGATTCGCCCCCGTCCGGCGGGTCCACATCCCGAAGAAGAACGGGAAGACCCGTCCGCTGGGACTGCCGACCTGGTCGGACAAACTCGTCGGCGAGGTGGTGCGCTTGTTGTTGGAGGCGTACTACGAGCCGGCGTTCTCCGACCGGTCCCACGGATTCCGGCCACGGCGAGGCTGTCACACCGCACTGCGGGAGATCGCCAACACCTGGACCGGGACGGCCTGGTTCATCGAGGGAGATGTCGCCGACTGCTTCGGGTCGCTTGATCACGATGTGATGGTCACGATCCTGTCGGAGAAGATCCACGACAACCGGTTCCTGCGGCTGGTGCGTAACATGCTCACGGCCGGATACCTGGAGGATTGGAAATGGGGTGCGACTCTGTCCGGGGCTCCCCAGGGCGGGGTGGCCTCGCCGGTCCTGTCCTCGATCTACCTGCACAAGCTGGACCAGTTCGTCGAGACGGTCCTGATTCCGGAGTACACCCGAGGGGGACGCAGGGCGCGTAACCCTGCCTACCTGGACCTGCAAAACCAGCTGGCCAAGGCCCGGCGACGTGGTGACCGCCCACTGGCGCGAGCACTGCGACGGCGGATGGTCAGCCTGCCCAGCGCCGACCCGGACGATCCGGGATACCGGCGGCTGCGGTATTGCAGGTACGCAGATGACCATCTGCTCGGGTTCACCGGCCCGAAGGCCGAAGCTGAGGAGATCAAACAGCGCCTGGCCGAGTTCCTGCGTGACGACCTCAAGCTCGAACTCTCCCAGGACAAGACGCTGATCACCCACGCCCGCACAGGCGCGGCCCGCTTCCTCGGCTACGAGATCACCGTCCAGCACAACGACACGAAGAAGACCAGCCGTCACCGACGTATCAACGGTCAGGTCGCGCTGCGTGTCCCCCTAGACGTGATCAAGGCCAAGTCCGCCCCCTACCTGCACCGCGGCAAACCCGCCAAGCAGAAGGCCCTGACCAACGGCAGCGACCACACCATCGTCGCCACCTACGGGGCCATCTACCGGGGCATCGTCCAGTACTACCTGCTCGCCGGTGACGTCTACCGGCTTCACCGGCTGCGCTGGGTCATGGAGACCTCCATGCTCAAGACCCTGGCAGGCAAGCACCGCTCGACGGTGACGAAGATGGCGGCCAAGCACAAGGCCAAGATCCAGACACCATACGGGCCACGCACCTGCTTCGAGGCACGCATCGAACGCGACGGCAGGCAGCCACTGGTCGCACGGTTCGGTGAAACACCGCTCCACCGGCAGAAAACGGCGACGGTCACCGACCGCCAGCCGTCCCGGGTCGACTACCCGCACAAGGAACTCGTCACGCGACTCCTCGCGGACGTCTGTGAGGTCTGCCAGCAACCCGGCGAGGTGGAAGTCCACCACGTCCGCAAACTCGCCGACCTCGGCCAACCCGGGCCGCTACAGCCCCAGTGGGCCAAGGCCATGGCCAACCGGAGACGCAAGACCCTCGTGGTCTGCGCTTCCTGCCACAGCCTCGCCCATACCGGGCAACCAGCCACACCGCTCACGCAGTAGTCACTGGAGAGCCGGACGATCGGGAAACCATCAAATCCGGTTCGGCGGGAGGCCGCGCGGAAAAGGACCAGCCCAACGGCTGGCACCTCGCCGCGCGGCCCACCCATCCGGCTGGCTTATGCACCACCGCCGACTCGTACGCGACTACGAAGCCCGACCCGACAACTCCGCCAGCATGATCACCATCGCGATGATCGACAACCTCGCCAAACGACTCACCGCCGAAACCACCCCAACCTGGCGATACGGCTAAACCCGCATTACCGGCAAAATACGTGAATCAGACGTCCTCTCAGACCCGCGCTCATCCACGGCAGGCACTAAATGGCCCAAGTCGGGTCTGCGGCATACCGCCTGACCGGCAACGCTCAGCCGCCGGCGGCGGGCGCCTCCAGGGCCAGATGGCTTACCTCGGCCAGCGCCTCGTCAGCTCGGGCGGCGAGTGTCGGGTCGTCTGGTGCTGCGCAGATTGCGGCGAACAGTTCGACGACCCGGCCCAGTGCTGCGGCGAGCTGTGCTTCTCTGTCGTTCGTCATTGTTCCTCCTGTGTGACGGCTGCCTGCGCTAGAAGGCGTTCGATGCCCGGAATATATGGGCAAATCCCGCAATGCTCGCCGGCCCGTGGAAGGCGACGTACTCCGGTATGAAAAGGTCCGGTGCCCACTTCTCCTTGTACGCGAGCTGCGACTGCGCGGGGTAGACCGCTTCGCCGTGGTGCCACAGCAACTCCATGAAGCAACGGAAGCCGGGGTCGTGGCCGGGCAACTCGCACTCGCGGCGGAGCCCACTGAACGGGGTGAAGCCGAAGTGGATCCAGTCGACGCCCTCGGTGCGAAACGCGTCGATCGCATGCATGTTGATCGCTTCCATGATGCCAGGTAGGCGGCTGGGCAGCCGCCGGCTCAGGTCGTGCATCCAGCCCGACCTGTTGCCGTACACCGGCGAGTAGGAGATATAGCCGACCGGAGTCTCGTCGATGAACCCGATGAACATGCGCCGGTGCGGCTGCATCGCGTCGGCGTACTGCCCGACCAGGTACTCCAGCGGCCGAGCGTGCTCACCCTTGCTGCGGAGCCAGACCTGGTCGATCTCCCGCAGCGCAGGGAACCACCGGTCGTCGGTGGCCTCGGATATGGTCAGCCCCGCCCGCAGCGCCCGCGAGATCTTGTTGCGTAGCTGCATGAACTTCGTCCCCCGCAGTGAGAAGCCGGCGAGGCTGCGTGCCCACGAGGCGCCGACCTGGTTGACGGTGAAGCCATGTCTGAGATAAATCGAAGCGTCGGTCTGCTGCAGTTGAACCGACACTACGTCGAGGCCACCGTCCCTGGCCATGGCGAGGAACCCGGCGAGCAGGGCGTGGTACGAGGCCGCAGGCGCGAACGGTCCACCGAACTGGACGAGGAAACGTCCTGACCTGCGGTAGACGATTACTCCTTGATGGTCAGGTAGCTGAAAATAGGAGTTTCCGTCGCTTACCGCCAGGAAGGAGCTCGGATTCTCCGCTGTAGTGAAGCTGCGAATAGCGTGGAGGACGGGGTTTTCCGTGGTGAGGGTGCCAGTCACTTCATGCTCCTGTCCGTGGAGTATCGAATCGAGTACACCTCGCGCTTCCGGCTCAGTCAAGGGGGCGTCGGCGCAGCTGGTAACGGCAGGTCGGAAGGTGTCAGTGGTCTGTCAGTGTGTCGTCAGCGTGGGGCTGCAGGATTGGTCACATCGGAAGCGAGACCGAAGGTCGAAAGCAGATCGGTCAGAGGTCGGACTTTTGATGAGGAGAGGTACCCGAAGTGGTCTATTGGGGGCCGGGTCCGCCCGGTCGGGCATTGCCCACGCAGCGTTCGAATCCTGCCCTCTCCGCAACCGGCGACGTTCAGAAGAGAGCCTCGATGCGACGAAGAAGGACGGTTGTCCACCGTGCGTTGCTGATCGCCAATCAAATGGCCGGCACAAACAGCCCTGCGCTGGTGGCGAAGTTGGTTGCGCTGTGCCGGCGCTTCGTGGCGCGGGTCGAGATCCATTTGACCGCGGGACCCGGCGACGCAACCGAGGTCGCACAGCGGGCCGCGACCCGTCCCGAGACAGACCGGCCGGAGATCGTCCTGGCGGTGGGCGGTGACGGAACGGTCCGCGAGGTGGTTGCCGGTCTGGTCGCGGCGACTCGGCTGGCGTCGGTCAGTGGGGCCGGTGGCAACAGTCCGGACAGGCCGGACACGACACCTGCCCTGCTGGTAATTCCAGCCGGCACCGGCAACTCGAACTACCTCGCCCAATGGGGGAACCTGCCCTGGCCGGACGCCGTGATGGCGGCGTTGTCGCCGACCCCGGCCGCCGCAGGGACCGGAAGCCGGCTCCGGGGAGAAGTGCGATTGCTCGACTTGTGCCGGCTTGTCGAGACTGACGCGCTGGTGATGCTGGGTGCCTGCTCTGGGCTCATCGCCAAGGCACTGACGATCGCCCCCGACGTACCACTGACCGGCCGATCCCGCTACCAGGTGGCGTTGTCGCGGGCCGCTGCAGGCTTTGTCGCCTACCCGGGGCGGGTCGAGGTAGACGGCACGGTCGTACACGAAGGACCCACCGTGCTGGCCAACGTCGGTGGCGGCCGACATCGAGGAGGCCAGTATGAGGTACTGCCCTACTCGGTGCTCGACGACGGGCTGCTCGACGTCTGCGTCATCGGCGCCGACGTCGCACCGGTGGACGTACCCGAGTTGACCCGCAACGCCCAGCATCTGGCCAGGCCGGGGACGGTGTACTCGCGTGGCCGCCGGATCGTCGTCAGCAACACCGCAGGAGACCCGCTGTGGTTCGAACACGACGGTGAGCTACTGCCGATGAGCTGGCCGACAGTAACGCTGGACGTGCTGCCGCAGGCCTTGCCGGTATTCTGCCGGGCCGGTCGACTCGGCCGGTCCGACGGCTCCCGACCGGGCGCGGGGTGAGTCGTTGGTCGCTCAGCGGCACGACCGACCGGCGCCGTCGTCAGCCCAGCTCGGCCCGACACTGCTCGGCACTCTCGCCCGGTGGGCCGCTCAGGTACGGTTCGCCGACCTCCCGAAGCCGGTGGTCGAACTCGGCATCAGCCAGATCATCGCTCAGATCGCGGCCATCCGAGCAGGGCTGCAGCACTCTCTCGGCAGCAGGCTGGTCCGCGCGTACGGCCCTGTTCTCCAACGGGATCCGCGGCACTCGGCCGCGACCCTGGCCGCCGTGGGGTCGTGGCTGAATCTCGACGACACCGCGTACGCCGGCCATCTCGCACCGTCCACGGTAGGCGTACCACTGGCCTACGCCGCCACCGGCCGGATCGATGGGCGGACCCTGCTGACCGCCGTGATCGTGGCCAACGAATGCGCCGCCCGGATCACTGCCGCCGCCACCCTGGGGCCGCTGCGGGGGCAGAGCGCGATGCACACCCATCTCGTCGGCGCAGTGGCCGGGCGGTTCGCCTGCGTGAAGGCACCCGCCAAGTGCTGGGCCGACGCGATGAGTCTGGCACTCGCCGCCCCGCCCTGGCCGGTCATGCACGGATTCCTCGGCGGTGAGGCCAAACTGCTGCACGTACTGGTACCGGTGCGCTCGGCCATGGACGCCTGCGACGGTGCCATCGCCGGCCTGACCGGTCCTGCAGACCTGTTGGAGCATCCCCGGGGATTCCTCGCACGGTTCGCGTCGGTGCCTGTCCCGCAGGTCGTCACCGACCTGCTGGGACAACGCTGGCATACCGAGACGCTCTCGTTCAAGCTCCGTCCAGGCGGCCCGGGCATCGACGCGGCCGTCGACTGCGCGATCGCGCTGCATCGCGAGGTCGACCCGGCCGCGATCGTGGACGTCGAGGTCGCGGCGTCGGTGTACACACTGTTCGCCGCAGAGCAGGTGGGCGACTACCTCGACGGCCCGGCCAGCCCGCTCAGCTCGCTGCTCCTCTCGACCGGTTATCCGGTCGCCACGGCGCTACTGACCGGCGACCTGACCGTGGCCGACTTCGACCACCCGGCGATCGCGGATCCGGCGCGTTGGACACTCGCCCGGCGAGTGCGCCTGCGGCACGATCCGGCGATGACGTCGGCCCTGCTCGAATCTGTCGCTCCGTTCGGCGCCGCCCTGTTGCAGGCGGGCGAACGGGCCCGACCATGGCTGCGTCAGTTCGTCGGCGACGAGTTGGCAGGATCGGCGCTACCCGACGGCTGCGGCGTCGGCACCGACGGGACGGCCCAGCCGGACGAACTTCCGCCGGCTCTGGTCTCCTTCCGGCACGCGGCCAAGGCCACCCCGGCCCGGCTCGTGGTCTGGCTCAACGACGGGCGGTCGGTGAGCAGGGAACAGATGATCCCGATTGGCGGCGCCGGGCCCGAAACCCGCCGGTCCCACCGCGAACTGGTCCGCGCGAAGTTCGCTGCCAGTGGCGGCGCTGCCGACGTCGCCGAGGAGTTCGAGCACCTTGCCGAGATCACCCCACGACGGTTGGCGGGGCTGGTCCGCGACGCCCTGCGCTGACCCTCGCGGTACCCAGTCGCGTCGGCGGCGCCGTCCACGTGTCTCATGTTTCGTCGGCTCGACCGGTCGCCGGACACCTCTCGACGTCTTCCTGGACTGCGGCTGCTTTCCGTGATTCTGGAGGACTTCCCAAAACTATTTCCAGGTCGGTTCAACGCAATCCGTAAACGCGAAAGATCTCCAACTTGGTTACCGTAAGTAATGTGGC
>NZ_JBSWXD010000199.1:0-10381 GCF_056160425.1 Micromonospora sp. ABR4_055 | reverse complement strand
CACCCGGAGAGGGTTGGTGGAAGTGTAAGGGGGGTAGAAGAGAAGGGCTCAGAACGCGGTGGCGTTCGACGCGGCGGCGGCGAGCGCCGGTCCGCCGGCGAGGCTCACCGAGCGGCCCCGGAAGTTGGTGCGCTCCAGTGCGCCACGGGGTGCGACCCGCTTGGCGGTGCGCAGTGCGACGCGGGCTGCGACGGTGCCGGCGGCACCGAGCAGTAACAGGCTCAGCGGGCCACGGTTCGACATCAGGGGCTCACTCCGTCGACAGGGCGCTATTCAGGACGTTTCGGCATCAACGACGTGGCACCCGCGCCGAGCCCGTAATGCCCGGCCTGGTCGAGCGTGAACTGCTCGGCCACGGCGAGCGCCGTCACCGCCTGGCCGGCGGTCGTGTTGCCGTTGTCCACGGTCGAGATCGACTGGGTCAGCGTGGGGTCGTTGCGGACCGCGGAGATCAGGTTCCCGTCGCTGGAGCCGGTGCCAGCCACCACGACCTGGCTGACCCGGTCGAACTGCACCACCATGGTGACCACCGCGGCGTCCTTCTTGGCGGCGTCCCGGTCGACGTACGGCTGCCCGCTGACCACGACGACCGCTTCGGCCGGTCCGGTGACCTCCTGCTCGACGGTGATGTAGCCGGCGTCGCCGTACGCGTCGAGCAGCGCCGCGAGGTCCGCCGGTTCGACCGCCGGCGGCTCCTCCCGGTCGACCAGCGCGCTGGCCAGCAGAGCGCTGGAGGTCTCCACCCCGTCGCTGTTGCCGGGCAACCCGGTGGTGGGGATGGTGGGGCGGGCCGCCGCCGTGGCGAGCTCCAGCAGCTCCACGCTGTTGTCGGGGTTGACGAACTTGTCCTGCACGTCGATCCGGCCGGTCAGCGTCGCTCCGGCGAGGTCGAGCGCGGCCATCACGCCTTCAGCGTGGTCCCGACCGCTGGGCAGGCAGATCACCAGCAGCCGGCGGCCGGCCAGCTTGTCGGCGAGCAGGATCGGCGCGGCCTCGGCGACGAAGTCCTCCTCGCGGTTGACCTCCTCGCGCAGCGAATTGACTGTCTCCCGCAACTGCGTGTTGTCCTTGCGGAGCGCATTCACGTTGTCGCTCAGAGAATCGGCAACCGGGCCGTTCAGCGCAGCGGTGCCGACCACGAGGCCGATCGCCAGGGCGAGGAACACCGCGGTGAGCGACACCACGTGGTAACGGAAGTTGATCACACTTGCCGCCTTCTCCGATCCGTCTGCGCTGACCAGAAGTTTCGGCCGCGCTAGAAGAGCTGACCCAACTGGAAGACGAAATTGTCCCACCACTCGGATGCCACCCCGAGATAGGCCTTACCGACCGTGGAAACCGCCACGGCGGACGCCATCGCGGCGATCGCGGAGAGCACCAACAGCAGCAGCGACGAGCCGGAAATGCTCTGCCGGTACAGCCGGCTCACCCCTTTGGCATCGACCAGCTTACCGCCAACCTTCAACCGGGTCAGAAAAGTGGAGGCCATCCCGCCCCGCCCCTTGTCGAGGAACTCGACAAGGGTGGCGTGGGTACCGACCGCGACGATCAACGACGCGCCCTTCTCGTCGGCGAGCAGCATGGCGAGATCCTCGCTGGTAGCCGCCGCCGGGAAGGTCAACGACTCCACCCCGAGTTCGCGGACCCGGTCCATGCCCGGCGCCCGGCCGTCGCGGTAGGCGTGGACGACCACCTCGGCGCCGCAGCGCAGCACGTCGTCGGTGACCGAGTCCATGTCCCCGATGATCATATCGGGGGTGTAGCCGGCCTCGACCAGCGCGTCCGCTCCCCCGTCCACGCCGATCAGGACCGGCTTGAACTCGCGGATGTACGGCCGCAGCACGTCCAGGTCTGCCTTGTAGTCGTAGCCCCGGACCACGATCAGGCAGTGCCGGCGGGCGATCCTGGTCTCGATGTCCGGTACGCCGACCCCGTCCAGCAACAGGTCCCGTTCCTGTTTGAGGTACTCCATCGTGTTGGCGGCGAACGCCTCCAACTGGACCGAGAGTCCTTCCCTGGCCTCGGCCATCGCCCGGGCGACCGAATCCGCGTCCTGGCGTACCCCGGACGTCACCTGGTCGTCGCCGACGAAGACCTCGGCACCGTCGACCCGCACCGTGTCGCCCTCGCGGATCTTCTCGAACGCGTCCTCACCGAGGCCGTCGACCAACGGGATACCGGCCTGGATCAGCACCTCCGGACCGAGGTTCGGGTACCGGCCGGAAACCGACGGCTTGGCGTTGAGGACCGCGGCCACGCCGACGGCGACCAACGAGTCGGCCGCGACCCGGTCCAGGTCCACGTGGTCGATGACCGCGATGTCACCCGGCCGGAGCCGACCGACAAGGCGCTTCGTCCGGCGATCGAGCCGTGCCGTGCCGGAGATCGTTCCAGGCTCGGGATTACGAGCCCGGCGCAAGGTGGGTAAACGCATCCCTACCATCCTGGCATGTTGGGCGGTGAACACCGACACGACATGCCCGCTGTGCCACTACCGGCAGGTCAGACACACCGGGCCGACCCCGACAGGTCAACCCCGTCGATCGCGAGCGGCGACCGCGAGCAGCTCCTCCGCGTGCGCGAGACCCAGATCCGAGTCGGGTAGCCCGGCGAGCATCCGGGCGAGTTCCCGCGCCCGGTCGGTGTCCTCGACCATCCGCACACCGCTGGTCGTCACCGCCCCCCCGGTGTCCTTCGCCACCACGAGATGCCGGTCGGCGAACGCCGCCACCTGCGGCAGATGCGTCACCACCAGCACCTGATGGCTACGGGCCAGCCGGGCCAGCCGACGACCGATCTCCACCGCCGCCTGCCCACCCACCCCGGCGTCGACCTCGTCGAACACCAACGTCGGCGGGCCTCCGGCGCCGGCGAACACCACCTCGATGGCAAGCATCACCCGGGAGAGCTCACCGCCGCTGGCCCCCCGCTGCAACGGCAGCGGCGGCGCACCCGGATGCGCCAGCAACCGCAACTCGACCTCGTCGGCGCCATCCGGGCCGACGCCGGCGTCGACACCGTCGACGGTCAGCGTCGGCTCGCCCCGGCCCGCCGGCCGGGCGAGCACCGCGACCTCGATCCGTGCGTGCGGCATGGCCAGCCCGGCCAGCTCCACGCTCACCAACTCGGCGAAACGCGCCGCCGCCTGTCGGCGGGCCGCCGACACCCGGGCCGCCAGCTCCGCCACCTCGTCGGCCAGTCGGGCACGTTCCCGGTCCAGCTCGTCCAGCAGCTCGTCGGAGGTGTCCAACTCGGCCAACCGGGACCGGGCCCGCTCCGCCCAGCTGATCACCCCGTCCACGTCGTCGGCGTACTTGCGGGTCAGCCCACGCAGCGCCATCCGCCGCTCGTAGACCACCTGCAGCCGCTGCGGGTCGGCGTCCAGTGCCGCCAGGTACCCGGACAACTCCGCCGCCACGTCGCCGACCAGGGTCGCCGCCTCGGTCAGCCGGGCCGCCAGCTCACCGAGCGCCGGATCCACGGCGGCCTGTGCCTCCAACGACCGGCGGGCGGTACCGAGCAGACCGGTCGCGTCCGGCGTGTCGTCGGCCGGTTCGGTACCGCCGGCGAGAGCGAGGGCGGCGAGCTGGGCGGCGGTACGCAGCCCTTCGGCGTGTTCCAGCCGTTGCGCCTCGGCCTTGAGTGCGTCCTCCTCGCCCGGCTGCGGATCGACCCGGGTGATCTCGTCGAGACCCAGCCGGAGCAGGTCCGCTTCCTGGTTACGCTCACGGGCGTTGCGCCGCCGGTCGGCCAGGTCGTCGCTGATCTGGCGCCACCGGCCGTACGTCTCCCGCATGGCCGCGAGCAGCTTGTCGTGGTCGGCCCCGGCGAACCGGTCCAGCGACGCCCGCTGCTCAGCCGGGCGCAGCAGCCGCAACTGGTCGGACTGCCCGTGCACGGCGACCACCTGAGCACCGATCTCGCTCAGCACCGACACTGGCATACTGCGGCCGCCGATGTGCGCCCGGGACCGACCTTCGGCGGTCACCGTTCGGCTGAGCAGCAGAACATCGTCCTCGTCAGGCTCGCCTCCGGCGTCGACGACCCGCTCACGCACCACGGCTCCGCTGGCACCAACCAGCCGCAGCCGGCCCTCGACGACCGCCCGGCCAGGATCCGCTCGGACCCGCCCGGCGTCGGCTCGGCCACCGAGCAGCAACCCGAGCCCGGTAACCACCATCGTCTTGCCGGCCCCGGTTTCACCGGTGATCACGTTCATGCCGCCGGTCAACGGCAGCGTGGTGTCCTCGATGACGCCCAGCCCGGTGATGCGCAGCTCTTCCAGCACAGCCACCGACAGTAGTAGCGGGCCGCGACGTTGACTACCCGGGGCGGTCAGCGCCGGTTACCCCGCCAACCGTTGACCGGCAGATCGAACTTGGCGACCAAGCGGTCACTGAACGGTCGCGGATGCAGCCGGACCACCCGCACCGGCAGGTCGCCCCGTTGGACTGTCACCCGCGCGCCGGGCGGCAGGTCATAGACCCGCCGACCGTCGCAGCAGAGCACCGCGAACGTGGTGTACGGATCGACGGTGATGACGAAGGTGGAGCTCGGCGCGGTCACCAGCGGCCGGCTGAACAGCGCGTGCGCGCTGATCGGCACCAGCAGCAGCGCCTCGACCTCGGGCCACACCACCGGACCGCCGGCCGAGAACGCGTACGCGGTCGACCCGGTCGGCGTGGCGCAGACCACCCCGTCCGCGCCGTAGCGCGACAACGGTCGGCCGTCCACGTCGACCATCAGCTCCAGCATCTGGGCGCGCTGCCCCTTTTCGACACTGATCTCGTTCAACGCCCACGAGTCGATGGTGACGCCGTACTCCAACTCGGCCCGCACATCCAGGGTCAACCGTTCGTCCACCGTGTAGTCCCGGGCCACCACCTGCCGGACCGCCCGGTCCAGATCACCGATCTCCGCCTCGGCCAGGAACCCGACCTTGCCGAGGTTGATCCCGAGCAGCGGGGCCTTCGCCGGGCGAGCCAGCTCTGCGGCGCGTAGGAAGGTACCGTCACCGCCGAGCGCAAATACGATCTCCACCCCGTCGGCAGCCGCCGGACCACCGACCGGGTGCACCCCGGGCAGATCCAGATCGTCGGCCTCCTCGGCGACCACCCGTACCTCGAAACCCGCCTCGATCAGGTCGGCGGCGACGGTCCGGGCATGATCGGTGCTGCGCCGCCGACCGGTGTGGGTGACCAGCAGCGCCGCTCTGGCACCGCGGGGTGCCACCGGCGCCCCGCCGGTCGGGACTGTCGCGTTCACCGCGCTCCACCTTCTTCCGTGGCCGGACCGGCGTCGACGATAGCCCTCACCCGGAGCGGGTCGACGGGCGGCGCGTCGGCCCGGAACCAGACGAAGAATTCCACATTTCCCCGCGGACCGGGTAGTGGACTGGCGACCACCGCAGACACGCCGAGGCCGAGTTGGGCACCGGCCTGCGCGACGGCGAGCACCGCCTCGGCCCGCAACTGCGGATCGCGCACCACCCCACCGGAACCGACCCGCTCCCGGCCGACCTCGAACTGTGGCTTGACCATCAGCAGCAGATCGCCGTCCGGCTCGGTGCAGGCAACCAACGAGGGAAGGACCAGCCGCAACGAGATGAACGACAGATCCGCCACGGTCAACCCGGCCGGGCCGCCGATCCGGTCGGCGGTGAGGGTACGGACGTTGGTTCGCTCGTGGACGCGTACCCGTGGATCGCCCCGCAGCGACCAGGCCAGCTGTCCGTAGCCGACGTCCACCGCGACCACCTCGGCCGCGCCTCGCCGCAGCAGCACGTCGGTGAAGCCGCCGGTCGAGGCCCCGGCGTCCAGGCAACGCCGGCCGGTGACCGTGACTGCGGTCCCGGTCAGGGCGCCGATCAGCTTGTGCGCACCCCGGGAGACGTAACCGTCCGCCGGGTTCTCACCGAGCAGCCGGACGGCCTCCGCCGGGTCGACCATCGCAGCGGCCTTCACGGCGGCGACTCCGCGCACTTCCACCCGCCCGGCCGAAATCAACTCTGCGGCCTGTTCGCGGGACCGCGCGAGCCCGCGGCGGACCAGCTCCACATCGAGGCGGTTACGGCGTGCCATGCGACTCCGGGGAGGATCTCGGCCGGTCAGGCCTGGTCGATGGTGGCGAGGGCTTCCTGCAGGGTTCCGTGCGCTGCTTCGAACTGGGCGATCTGGTCGGCGGGCGGCAGACCAGCGGCATTACGGACCGCCTCGATGACCGCGTCGACCGCCGGGTGCCCGGTCCGGGTGTCGGCACTGCCGTCGGTGCCGTCGACTGTGCCGTCCGCTAGCGCGATGGTCGCGACGGGTGGCGCCGGTACGACCCGGACGCCGGGTGGTGGCCCCGGTACTGGGCCGGTCACTGCCCACCTGCCGGGCCGTCCGCGGACCTGCGGCCCACCGTCTTGCTGGCCGCAGCCTTCTTCGCCACGGCTTTCTTGGCCACGGTCTTCTTCGCCACCGGCTTACTGGCCACGGCTGGTTCGGCCGACGGCGGAACCGCCGCCTCGGCCGTTGCGGCGGCGGCCGAAGCTGCAGCCACCCGGCTCCGGGCCTGTTCCATCTCGGCCTCCAGCCGGTCGATCCGGTCCCGCAGCGCCACGACCTCCTCGGCCTTGACCAGTCCCACCACACCGAGTGCCCGGTCCACCTCCACCCGCACCAGCCGGGTGAGTGACTCACGGTTCGCGGTGCCGGCCGACAGCAGGTCCTCCGCCACCGCCTGTAGCTGGGCGGCGGTCGCCCCGCCCTTGCCGACCAACGACCGCGCGGTCTGCTCGGCCTTCTTCCGGGACGCCTCGGTCAGGCCGAGGGCCAGTTCCAGGTACGCCCGCCAGGCGTCACGCATGGTCCGACTCCTTCACCGCGGAAATGTTCGGTTGACACGCTACCGGGACGCGACGCCGCAGTGCGGTACGGTGCCTGTGCGCAACACCGGTCGGCGGTGTCCGGCCGGGCCGCCGCGACCCACACGAAGCCCGGGAGGTGCGATTGTGGCCAGCGTCGACGAATGTCGGCAGGCACTGCGGGAGCTCGCCACCCGGCTCGACGGCAACGCCGACCAGGTGCGCGAACGAGTCAACCTTGACCGTACCCTCGCCTGCCGGATCACCGATCTCGGCACCGCGTTCCACGGACGGCTGACCGATGGTCGTCTTGTCGACCTCGCCGACGGGGACGACCCGAAGGCCAAGATCGCAATGAGCATCGGCAGTGACGACCTACTCGCGCTGGTCCGTGGCGACCTCGACGTAGGTCGCGCGTTGGCGGCCCGACAACTGTCGGTCAGCGCCAGCCCGTTCGACCTGCTGAAGCTCAGGAAGCTGCTGTGAACCGCCCCGCTCCGTGGCCAGGTCCGCCGGCCCGGCTCACCCGCCGACCCGGTCCCCGGTCAGCGTAGGCCGCGTCCCGCGGCGAATCACCTCAGCGCGTCGGGTCACGCCAGCGCCAGGTCACGCAGCGCCGATTCGGCTACGGCGGACCCGGATCGCACCTCGGTCACCGGGTCACCCTGCCAGGCGTGCCGGCAGAGTATCCGCAGCGCCTGCGCGCTGTCATCGCCGGTGCCGTCGAGGACGAGCACCGCCGGGCCGTGGCGGTAGGCCTGCCACCCGGCACCGTCCGTCGGGTCGTCGTCGATTGGCCGGGCGGCATCGGCCGCGAACAGGCCGGCGAGGTCCGCCGCCAGGTACGTCGGCCGGCGTGCCGGCGGGGCGGCCAGCAGTTCCCGAGCGTCGCTGATCCCGGTCAACACGAGCAGACTCGCCATGCCGGCGCGGTTCGCCCCTTCGATGTCGGTATCCAGCCGGTCACCGACCACCAGCGGCCGTTCGGCACCAGCACGCCGAGCGGTACCGACGAACAAACCCGGTTCGGGTTTGCCGACGACCTGGTCAGGCTCCCGGTTCAGCGCCGTGCGCAGCGCGGCGACCAGTGAGCCGTTACCGGGCAGTGGTCCCCGGGCACTGGGCAGGGTCCGGTCGGTGTTCGTCGCCACCCAGTCGGCACCGCCCCTGATCGCCACCGATGCCTCTGCCAGGTCGGCCCACCCGATCCCGGGGCCATACCCCTGAACCACCACCGCAGGCTTGTCATCGGCCGACGCGACCAGGGCCAACCCGGCTTCGGTGAGCTCGTCACGCAGCGCGTCCGCGCCCACCACCAGCGCCTTGGCACCTGGACCGTACTGCTGTGCCAACAGCGCGGCGGTCGCACCGGCCGAGGTCACCACCTCGTCGGCAGTTGCCGACACTCCCATGCCACTGAGCAACGCGGCGACGTCGGTCGAACGTCTGGAGGCGTTGTTCGTCGCGTACGCGACCGGGAAGACGGCCTGCCGCAGCCAACCCCCCGCCTCTACCACCCCAGGGAGGGGCCGGTCGATCAGGTAGATCACCCCGTCGAGATCAAAGATCACCAGATCGTATGCGGCGGACAGCCCACAGCGCGGAGCGGTGGCGTCGTCGGTTCGGGTCATCAGGGCCGCTCTTCTTCCGCGCTCAGGGGAGGTGAGCTGCTGGGGTGCGACGTGGCGGCCGGCTCGTCGTCGGACTCATCGTCGGACTCGTCCTCGGTTAGCAGCACGCCGTCGATCTCCAGAAGGCGCTCGGTCGCGTCGGTTGCTGCCTCCGCGTCGGCCTCGGCCGCTCGGGCGAACCACTCCCGGGCCTCGTCCTTACGCCCGGCGCTGAGCAGCGCGTCGGCGTACGCGTAGCGGAGCCGGCAGACCCAGGGGTCGGCGGACTCCACGGCCAGCTCCCGGACCTGCAGCATCGCCACCGCTGCAGCCGGCTGGCCAAGATCGCTGCGGGCACCTGCAGCCACCATCAGCAGCTCGACGGCGGCAGCGGGGTCCAAGCCGGCGCGATCCGCGCCACGGTAGATGTCGATCGCCCGCTCCGGCCGGCCGAGGGCGCGTTCGCAGTCGGCCAGTACGGCGAGGTGCGTCTGACGTCCGGTCATCCGGTGGTAGGTCCGGAGCTCAGCCACGGCGGTCTGCCACTGCCCGGCCCGGTAGGCGGCCAGCCCGACCGCTTCCCGTACCGCCGCGATGCGGGCGGCGAGCCGACGTGCCGCCAGGGCGTGGGCGAGCGCCGTCTCCGGCTCCTCGTCGAGCAGCTGGCCGGTGGCGACGAGGTGCCGGGCCACCGTGTCGGCCACTGGTCGGGCCAGCCCGAGCAGTTCGGCCCGGATCTCGGTGTGCAGATCGGTGGCGAGGATGTCGTCGGACAACTCCGGCGGCGGCGTCCGTTCGGCCGCGCGGTCGGCACCGTCCTCGTCGCGCCGACGGTACGGCGCGGCGGAGGCCTCCGGGGAACGGTCCCGTCGGAAGGGCCGGTCGGTCGGACCGTCCGTACGCCTACGGAACTGCCCCGGCGCGCCGTCGTCACGGGACCGGCCGGCGTCACCGAATCGGGGGCGCCGTTCCTCGGAGCGGGGGCTTCGCCGGTCAACCGGTCGGCCGGGGGTCGAAAAGCTGCCCGACCGGCGATCACCGTAGGAACGGTCGCGCCGCTCGTCTCCCTGCCCGGCGCGTCGGTCACCGCCCCGCTGCTCGAAGCGCCGCTCATCCCGTCCCCGCCCAGCATCGAAGCGACGCTCACCGTCGGCATGCTGTGCGCGAGGTCCCCCGGCCCGGAACCCGCCACGGTCGGGCCGACGGTCGCCACCGTCCCCACCCGTGGTCCGGCGGTCGCCGCGGAAGCCGCGGTCGTCGCGGGGCCCGCTGCGGCGGCCGTCGTCGGCCCGGTGCCCACGGTCGCCGCGGAAACCGCCGGTTCGGTCCCCCGCAGCGCCACCGGGTTCCCCTCGGCCGCCCCGGCGGTCGTCGTCACGGCGGCTGGCCGGCTCCCAGTCGCCGCGTCGGTCCCGGTGCGGCGCCCGTGATGCGCTGTCATCGCGTCGCCGGAAACCGCCATCGTCGCGGCGGCGGAAACCGGACGGTTCGCGGCCTGAGCCGGACTCGTCGCGGCGCACGTAGCCACGGTCACGGCCGCCGGCCCTGCGGTCGTCGGGCTGTCGGCGGTCACTGTCCCAACCGCCCCGGCGGCGGTCACCGTCGTTACCGGTGGCACCACTTCGACGCTCGTCGGGGAACGGTTGCCGGCGGTCGGAACGGAACTGCCCCGCACCGCGCTCACCACCGCGCCGCCCGGTGTCGTGGCCGTCCCGGCGCGGGGTCTGGTCGCCACGGTCGGCTCGGCTGCCGCCGTAGCCGCGGCTGGAGCCGCCGGCACGACCGGATCGTTCGTCGGCGCGCCGAGGTCGGTCGCCATCCTGCCCAGTTGGGTTCACGACTCCATCCTCCCTGATGCCGCCCAACCGAAGTACGGCGGGCAGACACAGTTGAGGGCCGCTCCCCGCAGGGAGCGGCCCTCAAC
>NZ_JBSWXD010000198.1:0-10539 GCF_056160425.1 Micromonospora sp. ABR4_055 | reverse complement strand
TTGGTGGCTGGTTGTCTTTCTCCCTTCCCCACCCACCCCCCCGTTTTCCCCCCGGGGTGGCCACCCCTCCGCCAAATGGTCCTGGCCCCCCCCCCCCCCCCCCCCCCCCCCTTCCCGGTGCAGTGCCTGTCGGAGCCGGTCAGGGTCGACTCGACCGGGCTTGGGACAGGATCACAGCTCGAGCGACCAGGTGTTGATGTAGCCGGTGTCGCCGCTGAAGATGTCGCGGACCCGCAGCTGCCAGGTCCCGTTGGCGGTCTCCGACGACAGGTTCACCGTGTACGTCTCGATCACGTTGTCGGCTCCGTCGAAGAACGCCCAGCTCTTCAACCGGTAGGAGGAGCCGTCCGGGGCGATCAGGTCGACGATCAGGTCACCCCGGTAGGTGTGCTGGATGTTGACGTCCACCGTCGACGACGACGAGGGGGTGCTGCTGCAGCCGCTGATCGAGATGCTGCTGCTCACCCACGACCCGCTGTCCGGGATCGCCACGTCGGTGCCGTTGGTGCCGGTGCAGCTGCCGCCCGGGCCGATCACCGTGAGGGTGAACGTCGCGGTACGGGTCGCCGAGCTGCCGGTGCCGGTGACGGTGACCGGGTAGCTGCCGCCCGGGGTGCTCGTCGAGGTGCTGACGGTCAGGCTGGCCGAGCCGCCCGAGGTGACGCTCGACGGGCTGAAGCTGGCGGTCGCGCCGCTCGGCAGACCGCTGGCCGAGAAGCTGACCGACTGCGCCGAGCCGGACGTGGTGGCGGTGGAGACGGTCGCCGTCACCGAACCACCCGGCGTGGTCGAGCCGGACGTCGGGCTGACCGACATGGAGAAGTTGTCCGCCGGCGGGGTGCCGTCGTTGACCACGTACAGCAGCCGGTTGGGCGAGCCGCTGCCCGGGTTGCCCACCGCACCCCCCGTCGCGTTGTCGTACAGGTAGTCGCGGACCTCCTGCGGGCTCCAGCCGGGGTTGGCCGAGGCGACCAGGGCCGCCGCGCCGGCCACGTGCGGCGCGGCCATCGAGGTGCCGCTGATGGTGTTCGTCGCGGTGTTGCTGGTGTGCCAGGCCGAGGTGATCGACGACCCGGGAGCGAACACGTCCAGGCAGGTGCCGTAGTTGGAGAAGCTGGACCGCGCGTCGCTGCTGGTGGTGGAGCCGACGGTGATCGCCTCGGTGACCCGGGCCGGGGAGGTGTTGCAGGCGTTCGCGTTGCTGTTGCCCGCCGCCAGGCTGTAGGTGACACCAGCGGCGATCGAGTTGCGCACCGCGGTGTCCAGCGAGGTGTTGGCGCCACCGCCGAGGCTCATGTTGGCCACCGCCGGCATTTCGGCGTTGTCGGTCACCCAGTCCACCCCGGCGATGACGCCGGCGGTGGTGCCGCTGCCGGAGCAGTTCAGCACCCGGACGCCGACCAGGGTGGCACCCTTGGCGACGCCGTACGCGGTGCCGCCGACGGTGCCGGCGACGTGCGTGCCGTGGCCGTTGCAGTCGTCGGCCGACCCGCCGTCGACGGCGTCGAAGCCGCTGACCGCGCGGCCGCCGAAGTCGTTGTGGCTGAACCGGATCCCGGTGTCGATGATGTACGCGTGCACATTGGACGCGGTGTTCGGGTAGGTGTACGAGTCGTTCAGCGGCAGATCGCGCTGGTCGATCCGGTCCAGCCCCCACGACGGCGGGTTCGGCTGGGTGTCGGCGATCCGTACGGTGTGGTTCTGCTCGACGTACTCGACGGCCGGGTGGGCCGCGATCCGGGCCGCCTGCTTCGCGCTGGCGGAGATCTCGAAGCCGCGCAGCGCGGCGGTGTAGGTGCGGGCCACCGTCCGGCCGTGCTGGCCGGCGAGGCTGCGGGCGGTCGCGGCGACCTGTCCCCGGGTGACCGCGCTCTTCTTGAAGACCACGATGTAGCTGTCCGGTACGGCGGTCGGTCCACCGGCGTGCCGGATCGTCCCCTCCGGTTCGGCGGCGGTGACCGGTCCGGTGACTGCCGCCACCATGGCCAGTGCTGTGGCACCGACGACGATGATCCTGCGGGGGAGATTCATCTCCCGTCCTCCCATCAGATCGGCAGGCGTCAGTCCGCTGACGGTGACAGCGGATCAGTGAACGCCGATCTTGCTGAGAGTAATCTGGGTCGACACTGGGAAGTTATATGCCGAAACGTCTATACCATTGGTGCGATGGAACCGGCGAGATCATCGCCCACCTGCGGTGCCGTGCCCGAACAGCGGGCAGTGCCTGGCGGCCCGAAACAAGGAATTTTCATGATCGCCCTTGGGCTGGGGCGGTTGATCGACGCTCAGCGGGAGACCAGCCGACGGCGTACCCCGCGGGCGTACTTGCGGGCGACGAAGACGGTCGCCCGGCCGAGGCTGCGGGCCCCACCGACGGTGACCGTCTGTCCGGCCCGGCGGCCGGCGGGCGGCCCGGCCGTAGCCTGGCCGCCGGCCGCGCCCGACCCGGTCGTGGTCAGGTCGACGACGTCGTACTCGCTGCCGGTCTCCCACCGTTGACCGTGGCTGGCGGCAACAGCCTCGACCAGCGCGCCGTCGGCGGTACCGCCGTGCACCGCCCGGCTGCGGGCCGCGGTGGACCACAACTCGACGGCGTGGGTCGGGGCACCGGCACCGGCCGGCAGCACCCGCAGCAGACCACACCGCCACTTCTCCATCGCCGCGACCAGCGACCCGACGGTCCGCGGACCGACGCCCAGCCGGGACGGCACCCGGAGCAGGTACGGCGTGGGGAAGGCGGTCACCGGAGCGCTGCTGACCATCCGTACCCGTGGTTCGCTGCGGTACTCGGCGGCCAGCAGCCGCAGGTCGGCTCGGCCACTGTCCGTCCCGCCGCTGTCCGTCCCGGCTGCGGCCCAGTCGCCGACCAGGACCACGTGCAGGTCGCGCTCGTTGCCGCCGAGCAGTCGGTCGACGCAGGACCGGACCACCTGGTACGGCTGGTCGACCGGCACCACGGCGGTCACCAGTGGCACCTGCCAGACCCGGCCGGGACGGCGGCGACGCTCGCGGGGAAACGGCACCAGGTCGGTCAGCTCGGCGTCGGCCCGCCCGGCGGCGACCGGATCCGCCGCGGCGGCCGTCCACAGCGTCGCCGCCGGCTCCGGCACGAACACTGCCCCGGCCTGCGCCAGCCGGTAGGCGACCTCGACGTCGGCGCCCTGGAACTGGTCGGAGCCGGCCTGGTAGCGGTCGCGCTGAAAGGCGTAACCGGTGCCGGCGGCGGCCAGGAAGACGAGATGGTCGGCGGTGCGGAGCTGATGCGTGGTGTCGAGCAGGCGGGCCAGCCCGGGGTCGACCGTACTGCCCGGGAAGAGCTGGCCGAGGGTGCCGGCGCTGGCGTGGGCCACGATCACGTCCGGGTCCGGGGCCCGGCCAGAGAAGATCATCGGTACGGCGACACTGACCGCCGCCGGACTGGCCTGCTGCCAGCGGGTGAGCGCCGAGACCAGGTCCGGTGCCGGGACCGCCCCGGCCGGAATCCGGACGATGATCTCGCCCTTCGCGGTGCCGACCTCGTCGGCGAAGGCGCTGTCGGCGGCAACGGTGACGATCTGCAACAGCCGGTCAGGGTACCGCTGCTGGCGCAGTGCGGCGACGGTACGGGCGGCGCCCGCCGGGTCGCCACCGTCGCCGACCACCAGCACGCTCACCTGGGCGGTGGGCGCCGGGTGACCGGGCTCCACGGGAGCGATCAGCGTCCAGTCGTTGTGTGGTGACGGAGCGGCGGACACGGCACCAGGCAGGGACACGCGTGCAGCGTACCGGAAGCCCGGCCGGTAGCCTCTGCCGTGATGTGGGTCGGGCGTCGCGCGTGTCGGCCCGACGTGGTGCTCCGAGCCGGAACGACAGGGTGGCGCAGGTGGCGGAGAATACGGTGGGTGGCGTCGTGCGCGGCGGGAGTCCCGATCACCGGCGCTGGTGGTGGCGGGTCCGGTTGACCGATCGACCGGACGGCCGCCCGGTGTCCGGGCCGACCACCGGGGCGGCCCGCCGGGCGCTGGTGGACGCCGACTCGGTGGCGGCGCTGCGCCGCCTGCTGGCTGAGCCGGCCGCGGCCACGCCGACCCGCCAGCTGGTGGTCCGGGTACGCCGTTGGCGTCCGCCGACCGCTGGTTGGTCCGGCCGGCTGGGTACGGTGCCGGGCCTGCGGCGGCACCGGGTGCGGCTGCCGCGCGGTGGCGGCAACGCACGGCTCAGCGTCGACCTGGTCGAGCCGATTCCGCTGCACGATCTGCTCACCGCCGCGTTGGCGGTGCTGGCGCCGGTCCGGCCGTTGCCCCGACCAGCCAGCGCCGACGTCGCGGCGGTCGGGGTGGCGCCCGGCTGGTTGCCGGTCGCCGCCAACCATTCGGTGACCGGGGCGTTGACGACGAACCCCGAGATCCGTGGGTACGACGTGGTGCTCGCCCCGGACGCGGCGACGCTGGCCGCCGCGGCGGACCTGGTCGGGGTGGCGGTGACCGCCGGTGGCACCGGTGCCCGGGTGGCCAACCGGCAGCCGCTGGTGCTGATCGATTCGGCGGTGGCGAATCCGGTCAGCCGGGGCCGCCGGTACGGGCCGACGGAGCCGACCGGGGTGTTGGAGTTCCTGCCCGCCGACCCGGTGCCCGGCTGGCAGGTGCGGCCGGCTGAGTCCGCCCCCGCCGGGTCGGCACCGGCAGCCGGAGCCGGTGCGGTGCCGGTGGCGCGCGGCGGGTTGGCCGGCGTACCGCTGTCCGGTGACCAGTTGGCGGCGATCCGCCGGTTCACCCATCTGATCTGCCCCGACGTGCCGGCGATCGCGCCGGCGGCGGAGGCGACGCTGCTGGCCCAGCTGGCGGCGACCGGTGCCGTGCTGCGGGTGCCGCAACTGCCGCCGGCGGTGGCGGACCGGCTGGCCGAGCCGTTGCTCGCGGTGCTGCGTAGCGGCCTGCCCGGGGTCGGCGCGGATCCGTTGGAGTGGGAGATCCGCAGCGTACGGCAGCGGTCGGCGGCGTTGCGTGGGCACGCCGCCGCGTTTGCCGCCGGTGACGTCACCGCCGACACATTTCCGGCGCTGGCGGCGCCGCCGTCGGTGAGCGCGGTGCTGGTCACCCGGCGTCCCGAGTACCTGCCGGACGTGGTGCGGCAGCTGGCCGGGCAGACCTACCCGGAGTTGGAGATCGTGCTCTGCCTGCATGGCATCGAGTTGACGGCGGACCTGCGGGCGCAGCTGGGCGAGTGCGGCCGGCCGATCCAGATCTTCAGCGCGCCCGCCGGGTTCAGCTTCGGCGAGGTGATGGGCGCGGCGACCGCGCGGGCCCGGGGCAGCCTGGTCACCAAGGTCGACGACGACGACGTGTACGGCCCGGAGCACATCTGGGACCTGGTGCTGGCCCGGGAGTACTCGGGCGCGATGCTGGTCGGCAAGGCAGCCGAGTTCGTGGTGCTGCAGATGCTCGGGGTCACGGTCCGCCGGGCGGCGGTGCCGCCGGAGGCGTACGGCGCCCCGGTGGCCGGCGGCACGATGTTGATGGCGCGCGGAGATCTGGAGGCGGTCGGTGGTTGGCGGCCGGTGCCCCGGTCGGTCGACCGTGGCCTGATGGACCGGGTGCTGCGCGCCGGCGGGCTTATCTACCGCACCCATCCGCTCGGCTACCTGTACGAACGGCGGGCGGCCGGGCACACCTGGGACGCCGGTCTCGACTACTTCCTACGTCGGGGTGGCCAGCAGTGGGACGGGGTGCCCCGGCATCCGGAGTTCGGTACGTCGCCGGTCGGACTACCCGAAGTAACCGCTCGGTAATCTATCCGACCTCCTGGTGATCGAGCTGTCACAGTACGAACATGGCACGTTTACCCGATGTGCCAGGGCGATTGCGCTCGTCACAGTCATTCGGGGGCCGGCAACCGATGGCTGGGGAGGTGACGGTGACCACCGTCGCGCTCAAGGATGTATCCAAGGTCTTTGCCGACGGGACCGTCGCCGTCGACAAGGTCAACCTCGACGTCAACGACGGTGAGTTCATGGTGCTCCTCGGCCCGTCCGGCTGCGGCAAGTCGACCGTGCTGCGGATGATCGCCGGGCTGGAGGATCCGAGCAGCGGTGCGGTGCTGCTCGACGGCGAGCTGGCCAACGACATTCCGCCCAGGGACCGCCGGGTCGCGATGGTCTTCCAGGACTTCGCCCTCTATCCGCACATGTCGGTGGGGGACAACATCGCCTTCCCGCTGCGCCTGTCCGGAGTGGAGACGGCGTCCCGGCAGGAGCGGGTGGCGGACGTCGCCAGCGCGCTGGGCATCGGCGACGTACTCGCCCGCAAGCCCAGTCAGCTATCCGGCGGTCAGCGGCAACGGGTGGCGATGGGGCGGGCCATCGTCCGCCGTCCCGGCCTGTTCCTGATGGACGAACCGCTGTCTAACCTGGATAGTGGGTTGCGGGCCGAGCTGCGGGCGGAGATCTCCGGGCTGGTCCGCGAGCTCGGCGTCAGCACCGTCTACGTCACCCACGACCAGGCCGAGGCGCTCACCATGGCCGACCGGGTGGCGATCATGCGCAAGGGCGTGCTGCAGGACGTCGGCACCCCGACCGAGGTGTACGGCCGGCCGGCCACCCTCTACGTCGCCGCGTTCCTCGGCAGTCCCCGGATGAACCTGCTGGAGGCCTCGGTCTACGTCCATCTCGACCGCTACGTCGCGCTCAACCTGGGCGAACAGACCATCTACCTGCCCTGGACCGATCTGCGGGCCCGGGCCGTGTCGCACTACCACGGGGAACGCATCGTGGTCGGCCTGCGGGCCGAGGCGCTGACCCCGGTGGCCCCCGGCAGCCCGGGCGACGTGCTGCAGGGCCGGATCCGGTTCCTCGAACACCACGGCCACGAGTCGCTGGCCTACCTCGACATCGGGGCTACCGCGATCGTGGTCGACGACCTCGCCGGTACGGCGGTGGAACCGGCCGGTGCCGGTAGCCGGCTGCGCCGGTTCGGCGGCGTGATGCAGCGCCTCACCGGTCGGTCCGTCAGGCGGGCGGACGTCGGAGACCAGTCGGCCGAGTCCGGCCCGGACCGGGAGAGCGTGCTCAGCGATCCGGGGCGGCACCACCGCCGGCCGGCCGAGTTGGCCGTGCGACTGGCCCCGTACCCGGCGGTCACCCCCGGCCATCCGCTGGCCGTCTCGGTCCGGATGGACGCCCTGCACTTCTTCGACGAACGGGGCGACCGGATCGACGTCGGATGGCGGTGAGAGGGCGGCCGGCGATGAGTGACTGACTGGTCACCATGGGCTGGCGCGCCGGTGGAAACCGAGCCGGCCGACCGGAGATCAGGTTAGATTGGCTGCGTGCTCGGTCTACCCGCTCATGTGACCGCCTGCCTGTTCGACCTCGATGGGGTGTTGACTCAGACCGCGAAAGTGCACAACGCGGCGTGGGAGGAGACCTTCAACAACTTCCTCCGCGCCCGCGCCGCCGACACCGGCCAGCCGTTCCATCCGTTCGACCCGGGCGCCGACTACAGCCGCTACGTCGACGGCCGGCCACGGGCCGACGGGGTGCGTTCCTTCCTTGCCTCGCGGGGCGTTGAGCTTCCCGAGGGGTCGGCAGACGACCCCCCGGAGGCCGACACCGTGTACGGCATCGGCACCCGGAAGAACGAGGTGCTGCTGCGACGCATCGCCGAAGACGGGGTGCAGGTCTACGACGGTTCGCTGGCCTACCTTCATGCTGCCCGCTGGGTCGGGCTGCACCGGGCCGTCGTCTCGGCCAGCGCCAACTGCCGGGACGTGCTGATCGCGGCGGGGATTGAGGAGTTGGTCGAGGTGCGGGTAGACGGGGTGATCGCGCGCGAGAAGGGCCTGCGGGGCAAGCCGGAACCGGACACGTTCCTGGCCGCTGCCGCGCAGCTCGGCGTCGAGCCGGGCAACGCTGCGGTGTTCGAGGACGCGCTGGCCGGCGTGACGGCGGCGCGAGCGGGGGAGTTCGGCTGCGTCATCGGTGTCGACCGGGTCGGCATCGGTGACGAACTGCTCGCCAACGGTGCCGACATCGTGGTGAGCGATCTGGGGGAGTTGCTGGTCGGAGCCGAACGGTGATCCGGGAGCGGGCCTACCCGGTGGAGCCATGGCATGTGCGGGAGACCCGGCTCGACTTCGACATCCTGGCCCAGTCGGAGTCGGTCTTCGCCCTCGCGAACGGGCACGTCGGATTCCGCGGCAACCTGGACGAGGGCGAACCGCACGGGCTGCCCGGCACCTATCTGAACTCGTTCTACGAGTTGCGGCCGCTGCCGTACGCCGAAGCCGGCTACGGCTTTCCCGAGTCCGGCCAGACGCTGGTCAACGTCACCAACGGCAAACCGATCCGGCTGCTGATCGACGACGAGCCGTTCGACGTGCGCTACGGCGACCTGCTCTCCCACGAGCGGGTGCTCGACCTGCGGGCCGGTCTGCTGGACCGCCGGCTGGAGTGGCGCTCGCCGGCCGGGCGTACCGCCCGGGTCCGCAGCACCCGGCTGGTGTCGTTCACCCAGCGGGCGGTCGCGGCGATCTGCTTCGAGGTGGAGGCGGTCGACGAGCCGTTGCGCATCATCGTGCAGTCCGAGCTGGTCGCCAACGAGGAGCTGCCGGCACAGAGTAAGGACCCGCGCGTCGCCGCGGTGCTGGAGACGCCGCTGCAGGCCGAGGAGCGGCTGGTGCAGCCCGACGGCGGGCTGCTCATCCACCGGACCAAGGCCAGCGGGCTGCGGATGGCAGCGGCGATGGGGCACGAGATCGACGGGCCCGGCGAGGTGTCGGTCAGCACCGAAGGATTCGACGACTGGGTCCGGACCACCGTCTCCTGCCTGCTGGAGCCGGGGCAGCGGCTGCGGATGGTGAAGCTGCTGACGTACGGCTGGTCCAGCCAGCGCTCGTTGCCGGCGCTGCGCGACCAGGTCGGCGCGGCGTTGGCCGGCGCTCGGATCTCCAGCTGGGAAGGGCTCTGCGCCGAGCAGCGCAAGTACCTCGACGACTTCTGGGACCACTCGGACGTGCGGGTGGACGGCGACCCGGAGATCCAGCAGGCGGTCCGGTTCGGGCTGTTCCATGTGCTGCAGGCCGGTGCCCGCGCCGAGCAGCGGCCGATCGCGGCGAAAGGGCTGACCGGCCCGGGGTACGACGGGCACGCCTTCTGGGACACCGAGATGTTCGTGCTGCCGGTGCTGACCTACACCCAGCCGGGGGCGGTCGCCTCGGTGCTGCGCTGGCGACACTCGACCCTGGACCAGGCGCGGGAGCGGGCCCGGATGCTCGGGCTCAACGGGGCGGCGTTCCCGTGGCGGACCATCCGGGGCCAGGAATGCTCGGCGTACTGGCCGGCCGGTACGGCCGCGTTCCACGTGGCGGCCGACATCGCCGATGCGGTCCGGCGGTACGTGCACGCCACCGGCGACGTCGAGTTCGAGCGGGAGATCGGCCTGGAACTGCTGGTGGAGACCGCTCGGCTGTGGCGTTCGCTGGGTCACCACGACCGGCACGGCCGGTTCCACATCGACGGGGTGACCGGGCCGGACGAGTACACCGCCGTGGTCGACGACAACATCTACACCAACCTGATGGCGCAGCGGAACCTGCTGACCGCTGCCGACTGCGCGCTGCGCTACGCCGACCGGGCCTGGGTGCTCGGCGTCGACGACGAGGAGACCGCGGCCTGGCGGGACGCGGCCCTGTCGATGCACGTTCCGTACGACGACGAGCTGGGCGTGCACCCGCAGTCGGCCGGGTTCACCCGGCACCAGGAGTGGGACTTCGCCGGCACCCCGCAGGACCACTATCCGCTGCTGCTGCACTACCCGTACTTCGACCTGTACCGCAAGCAGGTGGTCAAGCAGGCCGACCTGGCGCTGGCGATGCACTGGCGGGGCGACGCGTTCACCGAGGAGGAGAAGGCACGCAACTTCGCCTACTACGAGCGGCGTACGGTGCGGGACTCGTCGCTGTCCGCGTGCACCCAGTCGGTGATCGCTGCGGAGACCGGGCATCTGGAGCTCGCCCACGACTACATGGGTGAGGCCGCGTTGATGGACCTGCACGACATCAACCGCAACACCCGCGACGGTATCCACGTCGCCGCCTTGGCCGGGGCGTGGCTCGCGCTGGTCGCCGGCTTCGGGGGGATGCGTGACCACGGCGGGGAGCTGGCCTTCGCTCCCCGGCTGCCGCAGCGGATCAACCGGCTGGAGTTCGCCATGATGTGGCGGGGCCTACGGCTGCGGGTGGCTGTCCAGCACGACGAGGTGACCTACTCGCTGCGCGATGTCGATCAGAACGCCACCGTGGACCTGACCCATCACGGCGAACCGATCACGGTGGCTGCGGACAAGCCGGTCATCCGGGCGATCCCGCCGGCCGGCCCGGTCAGTCCGCCGCCGCAGCAGCCGACCGGCCGCTCACCGGTACGCCGGTCGGCGCGTACCGACTGACAACCTACGTCTCGTGCTGACGACCTGCGTCTCGGGGGGGGGGGGGGGGGGGGGGGGGGGGGGGGGAGGGGGGGGGGGGGGGGGGGGGGGGGGGGGGGGGGGGGGGGGGGGGGGGGGGTGG
>NZ_JBSWXD010000197.1:0-10561 GCF_056160425.1 Micromonospora sp. ABR4_055 | reverse complement strand
TGTAAGGGGGGTAGAAGAGAGAGGGCGGGCCAGGCGCTGGGGGGGGTGGTGGGGCGCGTTCGTGGAGCGGAGGAACGCCAGCGACACCCCACGGCGGCTGGACGCGCTGCGTGCCAGCGCGCTGCGGACACTGCCGGCCAGCGCGTTGAACCGGCTCGCCGCCCAGGCGCGCTGGGTGCACCCGCGTACCGGTCAGCAACTCGTCGCCGCCGGCGCGGCCCAGCCGGCGGTCTACGTCGTGGTCGACGGCGCGGTGGAGGGCCGGGCGCCCAGTGACCCGGCCGGCACGGTCCGGCAACGGCTCGGGCCGGGCGGCCTGGTCGGTCTGGCCAGCGCCCTGACCGGTACGCCGGCCACGCTCACCTGGCGCACCGCCGGTACGACGCTGCTGGCGGTGCCGCCGACCGCGGTCGCCACGGTCGTCGGCCCGCTGCCCGGTCCGCCGTCGACCGACCGGACCGCCGCCGAGTCGCTGTTCGCCGAGACCCCCGCACTGTCCGGGCTGACCCCGGAGGACCGGCTGGGGCTGGTGTCCCGGGCCCGGCCGGTGACGTTGCCGCCCGGCGCGCCGGTCCGGCTGTCCGGCCCGTACGACGCGGTGGTCCTCGAATCGGGTGTGATCGCCCTGATGGACGGCCTCGAACTGCGCCGGGGCACAATGATCGGCCCGGTCGGTGCCGATCCGCCGGACGTGGTCGCGACCACCCGTACACAGACCCGGCTGTGGCAGTTGCCGGCCGTCGCCGGGCTGCCGATGCTGCTCGGCGCGGCGCCGTCGCAGGTGGCCGAGGCCGCTGCGGCGACGGTCCGCGGCGGTCCGCCGACCAGCGGCGTGCATCCGCCCGCCGACTATCCGCCGCTGGCCGCCCCGCCCGGCCCGCCACCACCGGGGGACACCGACGACCGGGTGGACCGGCGGTTCGAGCGCCGGCTGTGGTGGCTGGTGCTGCTCCTGCTGCTGTTCGCGTTGCTGATCAGCGGCGGCAACCTGCTGCCCGGGCCGGCCTGGGCGGAGATGCCGGCCGACCGGGCGCTGCTGCGGGCCGAGCGGGGCACCGTCGAGGTGCGCACCGCCGGTGGGCGGCTGTTGACGTTGCGCGATGGTGCGGCGGCATACGTCGCCGAGGGGGACCGGATCGAGGTCGCCGACCGGTCGGCCGGTGAACTCGTCTTCCGGGGCGGGGCCGCCACGGTGCTCTGCGCCTGGGTCGAAGCCGAGGTGGGGGCGCTGTGGAGCGACGGCACCCGGCCGGTCGCGCCCAGCGGGGAGCTGACCCTGGACCGGGGCCGGATCCTGGCCGACACTGCCAGCGTCTCCGGTGCCTTCCGACCGTTGGCGATGACCGTGATCAGCCAGGACTCGGTACTGGCGAACCGGGGCGAGGCCTGGTTCGCGGTGAACGCCGGAACGGCCCGGGTGTCGCTCGGTGAGGTACGGCGCAACGGGGTGTCCCTGCGGGCCACCGGGGAGCAGCTCGGCTGCGGTGACGGCCAGGTCGTCGACCCGCCCGGCGGTACGCCGAGCGCCCCCGCTCCGGGCGCTACCAGCGGATCGCCGACGGTGCAGAGCCCGTCGCCGGATCTTTCCGCGACCAGCCAGCCGACGCCGGTCCCGGCGCCGAACCCCGGCGTGACTCGCCAGCCGCAGCCGACTACCCCGACCGCGCAGCCGAGCCCGCCCGGCCCGCCGCCGACCAGCGCCCCGGCGCCGACCACGGCAGCGCCGACGACCGGTCCGCCGACCGGTACGCCACTGGAGACCACGGCGCCGCCGACCACCGCCCCGCCGCCGACCACCGCCCCACCGCCGACCACCGCCCCACCGCCGAATGAGCCTCCGGTGATCGGCTGGGAGATCGAGCCGCAGGGCCCGATCACCCTGGTGACCGATAACGGGCCCTGCAGCGACTACCCGAGCAGCGTGCGTTGGATGGTCGTGGTCTCGGACGACTCGCCTGCCGGGTTGACCGTCGTCGCGCGGTACAGCGGGTTGGTGGAGCGCGTGGAGACCTTCCGTGGTGCGGGGACACACGAGGGCACCGTCGGCCCAGTGGCGTCCAACGAGTCGATCGGGACCGGGTCCGTGACGATCACGGTCACCGTCACGGACAGTGGCAAGCTCAGTCGGCAGGTGAGAAGCGATGTATTGGTTGTCGGCTGCGCGTTCGGCGAACAGACGTAGACATCGATCCGAGCGGAGATACAGGTGCTTTGTTGGTTCTGTCCGAAGGCGGCGCGGGGTGGCTGCCGGTTCTGCGGTCGAGGCGTGTGTGAGGACCACGCCCGCTTCGGTCCGTATCTGCTGGAGGTGCACCGGTCGGAGCGGCGGGGACGGGCGGAAGGGCTGGTCGTCGAGGACGCGTTGCAGTGCGGCACCTGCCGGCCCAGGCCGCAGCCTGTACCAATGCCGGAGCTGGACTGATCGAGGAGACGTCCGGTCACCGGCGACCCGCGCCGGACGCCGCCGGGCTCGTGGCGGATTGTGGCCCCGGACTACCCTGGAGCGACATCGACGAGGGGACCGGTGATGAGTGACTTCGACACCGCGCTCGAACGCCTGCTGACCGACCCTGGATTCGCCGCCGCGCTGGCCGCCGACCCGACTGCGGCGCTAGCCGGCTATCAGCTCACCGCCGAGGAGCAGGAGCTGCTGCGGACCCAGATGGGCGGTGCCGGGGGCGGCTCGACGGCGGCGGTGGAGACGCGGGCGAACCAGTCCAGCGCGTTCGGGCTGCTGAGCCCGTTGACCGGGATGATGGGCGGCTTCGGCGACATCGGCGCGGCGGCCGGTGCCGTCGACGAGGCTCTCGGCTCTGCCGGTGCGCAGAGCGGCTTCGGGCCGGCCGGTGCACAGAGCGGCTTCGGGCCGGCCGGGTCCGGCGGTGGGTTCGGTTCGGCCGGGGAAGACAGCGGCTTCGGGGCACGGCCGGAGGGCGCCGGTCCGCCGGTGCCGGACCGGTCCGCCGGGCTCGGCACGGCACCCCAGCCGGTCGAGCCGGCGGTGCCGGAGGACTACCGGACCCGGGTGGACGTCGACGGCGACGGCGAGTGGGACCGGCACATCGTCCGGGGACGGGCGGACGGCGGGGTGGACATACTGGTTGACCAGGACGGCGACGGTCGGGCCGACTTCGTCGGCCGGGACGACGACGCCGACGGTCTGGTCGACTCCGCGGCGTACGACACTGACGGTGACGGGTTCTTCGAGCAGACCCATTATGACGACGACGGCGACGGGTGGCTCGACCGCAGCGTCACCAACCAGCCCCCGCCCACCGGACCACCCCCGCCCACGCCGCCATCCCCGCCCCCGGCCGGCGGCGGGCTGATCGGCGACAACCTGCGGCTTCCCGAGGAACTGCGCTGACCTTCCCGACGGTCGCCGTCGGCGGTGCCGCCGCCGACCGCTCACCGGCGGTCGCGGGCCGTCCGTCGACAGGGGCTGGCGTCGATGGCCGCTGGGCCTGACGATGGGGTCAGGAGGTGATCGCGTGGTCGCCATCGCCACCGACCGGCTGACGAAGGTCTTCGACGACGGCACTGTCGCAGTCGACGGGGTGAGTCTCGCGGTCCCGTCCGGCCAGTTCCTGGTGCTGCTCGGGCCGACCGGGTGCGGGAAGTCGACGATCCTGCGGCTGGTCGCCGGCCTGGAGACTCCGACGTCCGGGCACGTGCTGATCGACGACCGGGTGGTGGACGGCTGGTCGGCGCAGCGACGACAGGTGTCCATGGTGTTCCAGGACTACGCGCTGTACCCGCATCTGAGCGTCGCCCAGAACATCGCCTTTCCGCTGCGCGTGGGGCACGGCCCGGCGGTGGAACAGCGGATCCGGCAGGTGGCCGCTGAGCTGGGCATCGCCGAACACCTGCACCGGCAGCCCGCCGTGCTGTCCGGAGGGCAACGTCAACGGGTCGCCATGGCCCGGGCCATCGTGCGCCAGCCGAAGGCGTTCCTGCTGGACGAACCCTTGTCCAATCTGGATGCTGGGCTGCGCGCCGAGCTGCGGGCCGACGTGACGGCGCTGGCCCGCCGGCACGGGGTGACCACCGTCTACGTGACCCATGACCAGACCGAGGCACTGACCATGGCGGACCAGCTCGCGGTGCTCCGCAAGGGCCGGCTGCAGCAGACCGGGCCGCCAGCGCAGGTGTACGGTGACCCGGCGAACCTGTTCGTCGCGGCGTTCCTCGGCACCCCGCGGACCAGCCTGCTGCAGGGGGCGGTCTACGCCGAGCCGGACCGGATGGTGATCGATCTCGGTTCGCAGGTGCTGGAACTGCCGGTGGGCGACGCCCGGGTGGCCCGGCTGGCCGAGCACCACACCGAGCGGGTGACCGTGGCGTTGCGGGCCGACGCGCTGCACCCCGTACCGCCGACCGGCGCTGACCCGGCGCTGCCCGGCGGCCCGGACCCGGCAGGGTCCGACCGGACGCTGTCAGTCACCCTGCGCGGCACGGTCCGGGCCGTGGAGAACCTCGGCCACGAGGCACTGGTCTGGGTGGATACCGGCGGTGTGCCCACCTCCCCGGCCGAGTCGCAACTGGACCTGCCGGATCCGCAGAACCACCTGGCCGAGCTGCTGGCCGAGGATCCGCCGCCCCGGCACCAGCTGCGGGAGACCATCGCCCGGATGATTCCGCAGCAGCGCCGTCCGGACCGGCCGGCGACCGCTCGGACCCGGTACGGTTTCTACCCGGTGTACGAGCCGGATCCGTCCGACCCACCGGGCGGTGACGGTGACGTCGTGGTCCGGGTGCCGGCGGCGGCGCCGCCGCAGCCCGGCGAGACGATGACCATGGCGCTGGATCTGGACCGGCTCCTGCTGTTCGACCGGTCCGGGCATCGCATCCGCCTGCACTGACACGCTCGTACCGCGACCCGGTTGGTGCCGTGGCTGCCGGCGGTCAGACAGCGGCACCGGCCAACTGGTCCAGTGCCGAGTCCAGCTTGTCGGCGTACGCGTAGGTGATCGCGCCTTCGTCGGCGCGGATCCGCACCTTGCGGCGCAGTTGGTCGACGTCCCGGTCGATGTCCGCGGTGCCACTGGTCAACGACGTCCGCAGGTTCCGGACCAGGTTCTGCAGGTCGAGGCCGGCATCGCGGCGGATCGCACCGTCCGTTAGCCCGTCGTCGATCACCTGACCGAGCAGGGTGATCGCCTCGTCGACGGTCGGAACGACCGGTGCGGTCGCCGCTGGTGCGGTGTCGGTTGCCGTGGGGGTCGGCGCGGCGCCGGTGGCTGGCGCGTCGGTGGGCGGTGCGTCCGCCGACGTCCCCGGCTGTGTCGGCTGCGTCGGCGGGGTGGGACCGGCGGGTGTACCGGTGGACTGCGGTTGCCCGCCGGGCGGCGGATGGTCGCTGCCCGGCCGCCGCAGCACCTCGGGCTGCAGCAGCAGGATCACGGCGACCGCGACGGCGCTGACCACCAGTAGCGTGGCGACCCTGGAGTCGAGCCGGCCGACCCGCCGTCGACCGTCGACAGCCGGTGCTCCGGCGTCTGGGGCCGGTGAATCGGAGCCGAGGGCCGATGTTTCGGCGGCGGCGGGTGGCGCAGCGTCGTACTCGGTCATCGTCGGCAGGGCCATCGTCGGCGCGAGCATGGTCGCCGCCTGCGGATCGGCGGGTAGCAACTGGTCCCGCAGCGCGGCGCCGACCTGGTGCGCGGTGGGGCGGCTCAGCGGGTCCCGGGACAGGCAGCGCAGGCAGATCTCGGCGACCGGGGTGGGCAGTCCGGGCACCGTCAGCGGCGGGATCTCCTGATCGAGTGCCCGGTGCAGGTCGTCCCAGGTGTCAGCGGGGTACGGCACCCGGCCGGTGAGGGTCTCGTAGAGCAGGACGCCGAGCGAGTAGACGTCGGTGGCGGGCTGTGCCGGCCGGCCGTCGAGGCGTTCCGGGGCCACGTACGCCGGGGTGCCGAAGGTCTCGCCCTCCTCGTCCTCGTCGGGGGCACCGATCTGGGTGGCGATCCCGAAGTCGAGCACCTTGACGCCGATCGAGGTCATCATGATGTTCGCCGGGGTGACGTCGCGGTGCACGATGCCCAACCGGTGCGCGGCGGCCAGCGCCTCGGCGACCTGGGCGCAGGTCTCCACCGCCGCCGGCCAGGCCAGCGGGCCGGCGGTGAGCCGGGCGTCCAACTCCTCGCCGGACAGCAGCTCCATCACCACGAACGCGGTGACGGTGCCGTCCGGTGCGACCGCCTCGCCGTAGTCGTGCACCGCGGTCACGTGTGGATGGATCAGCTGGGCGGCGGACCGCGCCTCCTCCCGCACCATGCTGCGGAACCGCGCGTCGGCGGCCAACGACGCGGCGAGCACCTTGACCGCGACCACCCGGTCGAGCACCTCATCGCGGGCGCGCCAGATGACCGACATGCCGCCGGCACCGATCCGGTCGATGAGACGGTATCTGCGGGCGAGTAGTTCGCCCGCTTGCAGCGATGCCATCGTTGTCGCACCTGCCTGGGGAGTGGAGGTCGTATCAGGCTGCGCGAATTGGCACGTCCTGTCAACGGCACGTTAAACAGGTGAACATTTATCATTTAACCCGACATAAATCGGCATTGGCGATGAGCCGGTAGTTCCGACCGAGCCCGGGCGGCGGGACCGACCTGACCGGCGGCCACCGGGCCCGTGCCAGGATGAACGCCATGGTCAACGGTCCGGTCGCCTTCGTGCTGGGTGGCGGCGGGGTACTCGGCGCGGTCGAGGTCGGCATGCTGCGCGCCCTGTTCCGCTCCGGCATCGAGCCCGATCTCGTCGTCGGCACCTCGATCGGCGCGGTCAACGGTGTACTGGTCGCCGCCGACCCCTCCGAGGCGGTCACCCTGCGGCTGGTCCGGCTCTGGGCCTCCCCGGAGGCCAGCGAGGTGTACGGCGACTCGATGGCCCGCCAGTTGCGCCGGTTCGCCGCCCGTACCCACCTGCACTCGCCACGGCCACTGCGCCGGCTGCTGGCAGCCGAACTGGGCGAGACCACCACCTTCGCCGACCTGGCCGTGCCGTTCCACTGCTGCGCCGCCAGCATCGAACGCGCCGCCGAACACTGGTTCGACACCGGCCCGGTGGTGCCGGCAGTGCTCGCCTCGGCCGCGGTGCCCGGCCTGCTGCCCCCGGCTGAGATCGACGGCGAGCACTTCATCGACGGTGGGATCGTCAACTCGATCCCGATCGGCAAGGCCGTCGAAGCCGGGGCGAAGCGCGTCTTCGTGCTCCAGGTCGGCCGGATCGAGCGGCCACTCAGCGCACCCCGGCGGCCCTGGGAGGTCGCCCAGGTCGCCTTCGAGATCGCTCGCCGGCACCGGTTCGCCCGGGAGTTGGCGGCGCTCGGTCACGATGTGGAGGTGCACGTACTGCCGACTGGTGGGGGAGAGACGCGTGACGACACACCCTGGGCGTACCGGGACATGACCGCTGTCGGCCGCCGGATCAGCCGCGCCTACACCGCCTCCCGGCGCTACCTCAAGACCAACGTGGCCGGCTGCTGATGCCGCTGCCACCCCGCTGGGTACGCCGGACACTGCTCGCCCCGGCCGTACCGCTGCTTGCCGCAGCGGTGCTCACCACGCTGCCGTTCTGGATCTTCCTGGCCGCAGCCGCTTCGTTACTGGTGCCCGGCCGGCTGCGGGTGTTGCGACTGTTCTGGGTCGCCGTGGTCTACCTGCTGTGGGACACCGCCGCACTGATCGCCCTCTTTGGACTCTGGCTGGCCTCCGGCTGCGGATGGAAGATCCGCAGCCCGGCGTTTCAACGCGCCCACTACGTGCTGACCGGTTGGTTCCTGACGTTCTTCTTCTGGCACGCCCGTTGGGCGTTGCGGCTGAGTATCGACGTGGTCGGCACCGATCCGGACACCGCGCTGCCCGGCCGTCCCGAACTGGTGGTGTCCCGGCACGCCGGCCCGGGTGACTCGTTCATCCTGATCCACGGCCTGGTCAACTGGTTCGACCGGGAGCCGCGGATCGTGCTCAAGGAGACCCTGCAGTGGGATCCGGCGATCGACGTGCTGCTCAACCGGCTGCCCAACCGGTTCATCGCCCCCGGCGACCGGCGCGCTGAGCCGGTCGAGACCCAGATCGCACACCTGGCGACCGGGCTGGACGCCAACGACGCGTTCGTCATCTTCCCCGAGGGCGGCAACTTCACTCCGGGCCGGCGCAGCCGGGCCATCGAGCGGCTGCACGCGTTGGGACTGCGCGGGATGGCGGCCCGAGCCGAGTCGATGCGGCACGTCCTGGCGCCGCGCCCCGGCGGCCTGCTCGCCGCGCTGGACGCCGCCCCGGACGCGGGCGTCATCTTCGTCGCGCACACCGGCCTGGACCGGATGCTGACCGGCGCCGACGTGTGGCGGGAACTGCCGATGGACAAACGGATCGTGATGCGGTTCTGGTCGGTGCCGCCCGAGGAGATTCCGGCCGGCCGTGACGAACGCATCGAATGGCTCTACGACTGGTGGGCGCGGATCGATTCGTGGATCGAGAAGAACCGCTCGGACACCTTGAGGGCGTAAGGTGCGCTCCGTGGATCAAATCTCCGTTGTGACGACGGTGGTGGATGCCCGCTCGGTCGCCGAAGTGCTCGCCGCTTCTGCGGTTGCCGGCCGGTTCGCCGCCTGCGCCCAGATCGGCGGTCCGGTGGCCAGCACCTACTGGTGGGAAGGCCGGGTGGAGACCACGAAGGAGTGGTCTGTGCAGTTCAAGACCGCCACCGACCGTAGCGACCCACTGGTCACCTATCTCCGCACCGCGCACCCCTACGACGTACCCGAGATCCTGGTTGCCGTCATCGAAGCCGGCAACCCCGATTACGCCCGGTGGGTATACGAACACACTCGCCCCTGAGTCGTCTATCAGTCGTCCATTCCCGGTCGGCTGGTCCTGAATGGTCCTGAACCGTCCCCACCTGAGCCGCCCCCTCGGTCGGGCTGAGTACCCGCACTCTGTCGGCCGCACCGGCCGGGCGGCGAGGATGCGGTCATGAGCAGCACCGCGACAGCCCACTACCCGTGTCCGGCCTGCGGCACGCCGGCGAGCCTCGCCGCCGGCTGCCCAGGCTGCGGCCGGGCACCCGACCCAGGGGCAGCCGAGGTCATTCGGCTCGACGGCGAGATCGCCGGGCTGGCCGCCCGCGTCGAACAGGCCCGGGCGGCGTGTGCCACGCTGAGTGGGCAGTTGCACGTCGCGCAGATCCGAAGGCAACAGCTCGCGGCCCAGGTTCAGGCGGCGGTACGGGCGACGACCGTCCCACCGGCCCGCCCGACCGCCGCGTCGGCGGCCGCACCAGCCGCCGCACCAGCCGGCGGCCAGCCACCACGGCCGGAGACCTCCACCCGTACCGTGCAGACCATTCTCTTCGTCCTCGGTGGACTGCTGCTCGGCACCGCAGCGATCGTCTTCACCGCGGTCGCCTGGGCCAGCGTCGGCGTCGGCGGCCGGGCCGCGATCCTGGCCGGCGTCACCGCCGTACTGCTCGCCCTGCCGCCGCTGGCCAACTGGCGCGGCCTGCGCGGCACCGCCGAGACGTTCGCCGCGCTCGGGCTGCTGCTGGTGTTGCTCGACGGCTACGCCGCTCGCTACGTCGACCTGTTCGGCGCCGCCGACCTGCCAGCCGCCCGGTACGCCGCCGTGACCTTCGCGGTCACCGGGCTGGTCGCCGCCGGCTACCACCTGATCACCGGCCTGGCTGCGGCCCGCTTCGCCGCCCTGCTCGCCGCGCAACCCGTGCTGCCGCTGCTCGCCGTCGACCTGCACGCCGACGCCGCCGGCACCACCCTGTTGCTGCTCGGCACCGCCCTGGGCGCCCTGGCGATGATCGCGCTCACTCCGCCGGCCCGGCTGGCGCTGCGGATCACCGGCTGGGCGGCCGTCGGCGCGGCGCTGACCGCCGCCGGGATCGCCGCCCTGGCCGCAGTCATCCTCGGCCACCCGTCCGGCGCTCCCGCCCTGGCCGGGTTGCCGCTACTGGCCGTCGCCGCCGTGCTGGTCGTCGCCGGCCGGCTCACCGGTGTACCGGCGCTGCTGGCGATCAGCCTGGCCGGGCTGGCGCCGGCGGTGACCATCGCCATGGTCCGGGCCGGCACCGAACCGGCACCGTCGCGGGCGCTGGCCATCGTCGCCGGCACCGCCGTCGGGCTCGCCCTCGCCGGCCGGTACCTGCGCGGCCGGCTGCCGGCGGTGGTCCGTACCGGGCCGTGGGCGGGTGCACTGCTGGTGACCGGTCTGCTCGGGGTCGGCGTACTGCTGACCGCTCTGGCCGTCGCCGCCGGTCCGGTCGACGCGTCCGGGGACTGGCAGTTGCCGTTCGCCGTCGTCGCGGTCACCGGCGCGCTGATTCTGCTGCTGCCCCGGGCGGTCCGGCCGGTGCTGCTCACCGTCGGGGCCGCCACCGGGCTGCTGACCGTACCGGCGGCGATCCCGGTGCCGTGGTGGGCGGTCGCCGTCGGCGGCCTGGCCGGTGGGGCGGTGGCGGCGCTACGGGCCGCCAGGTCGCGCGATGCCGCCGTCGCGCTGCCCGGCGCGGCCGTCGCCGCCCTGCTGACCGGCCACGCGCTGCTGGTCAGCGC
>NZ_JBSWXD010000196.1:0-10622 GCF_056160425.1 Micromonospora sp. ABR4_055 | reverse complement strand
CCACACCCCACCCCACTCCCCACCCCCCACACTCCCTCCCCCCCCCCCCCCCCCCCCCCCCCCCCCCCCCCCCCCCCCCCCGCCGTGGGGGGGTAAAGCCGTCAGGCAAAACGCTTACGGTAGATCCGGGTGGCCAGGGGCGCCGCCACGCAGAGGATGGCCACCCACCAGAGGACCGCCTGCCAGCCGGTGTCCCCGACCGGGCGGCCCAGCAGCAGCTGGCGTACGGTGTCCACGACCAACGTCACCGGCTGGTGTTCGACGAAGGCGCGCAGCCCGTCCGGCAGCGTCTCGGCCTGTACGAACGCCGTGCTGGCGTACGGGCTGAACATCAGGATGAGGCCGAGTCCGCTGGCACCGTCGACGCTCTTGGCGACCAGTCCCAGCACCGCCGACACCCACGCCAACGAGAAGGCGAACAGCAGCAGCATGGCCGCCGCCAGCAGCCACTCGATGACCGACGCGGACGGCCGGAAGCCGACCAGCAGGCCGAGACCGACCATGACCACCAGGGCGATCATGCCCCGGATGACAGCGGCCACGATGTGCCCGGTCAGGACCGCTGAGTCCAGCATCGCGATCGCCCGGAACCGGTCGACCACGCCTTCCTGCATGTCGGACTGTACGGCCAACGTCGTGGAGACGGAGATCATCGTCACGGCGATGACGAGGATGCCCGGCACCAGGTAGTTGATGTAGGTGGTGGCGCCGACGTCGATGGCTCCGCCGAACATGAAGCGGAACATCAACAGCATCACCGCCGGCAACATGATCGCGGTGAAGATCTGGTCCGGGCTGCGCGTCAGGTGGTGCACGTGCCGTCCGATCAGGACGCGGGTGTCGCTGACCGCCCAGTACAGCTTGGATCGCTTCTCCGGCAGGACCACGCCTTCGGTGGCCGGTACGGTCGTCACTGCATCGCTCCTGCGTGGTCGGTGGTGGTGGCGTCCTCGCGGTGGGTGAGCGCGAAGAACACGTCGTCGAGGGTCGGCTTGGTCAGCGACAACGAGTCGATCTCCAAACCGTGCTGCTCCAGCAGGTCGAGCAACCGCTTGACGTGCGCGGCACCGTCGATGAAGATGCTGATGCTCCGGGTCACCTCGTCGCGCTGGATGCCCTCGCCGTCGATCAGTTCCACGGCCCGGGCGTAGTCGTCGATGCTCGCCAGGACGAGTTCCACCCGTTCCTTGCCGACTCCCTGCTTGAGCTCGGCCGCGGTGCCCTCGGCGATGATCCGCCCGTCGTCGATGACCGCGATCCGGTCCGCCAACTGGTCGGCCTCCTCGAGGTACTGCGTGGTGAGGAGAATGGTGATGCCGCCGGCGAGCAGTTGCTTGATCGCCTCCCACATCGTCGCCCGGCTGCGCGGGTCGAGGCCGGTGGTGGGCTCGTCGAGGAACAGCACCGACGGCGGGACGATCAGACTCGCCGCCAGGTCGAGCCGCCGCTTCATCCCGCCGGAGTAGGTCTTCACCCGGTTGTCCGCGGCGTCGACCAGGTCGAACTGCTCCAGCAACTGCTGGGCGCGGAGCGTCGCGTTGGCCGTGCTCAGCCGGTGCAGGCGGCCCATCATGATCAGGTTTTCCCGCCCGGTGTGCATCCAGTCCAGTGACACGAACTGGCTGACCAGGCCGATGGAGCTGCGTACGCCGTTGCGCTGCTTGACCACGTCGTAGCCGTTGACGAGGACCTCACCGCTGGTGGGCCGGCTGAGCGTGCTCAGCACCTTGACGACGGTGGTCTTGCCTGCCCCGTTCGGGCCGAGCAGCGCGAGCATGGTGCCCCGCCGCACGTCGAGGTCGACCCCCTTGAGCACCTCGACCTTCTGGTACTTCTTCCGGAGATCACGTATCCGGATTCCTGACTCGCTCATCGAACTCCTTCTGTTGCTGCTTGGTCAGGCACGGCTGGCAGGAATGGTTGAACGCCCGGCAGGACGCGACGGACGCGCACCACCGGCGGGTCGATCGACGCTGACAGCGTCTACGCTAACAGTATGGGGGTCAAACTGATGCGTTTATGGTATACATGGTTTCGACAGGACGTCAACGAGCGGGCGGTGGGCATGGCATCTGGGCAGAACAGAGGCGGCGCGGCCGCCCCCTCCTTCGAGTTTCTCTGGCGCGACACGCGGGCCCCCCGGTCCGGCCCCGGCCCCAAGCCGGCGCTGAGTGTCGACAAGATCGTGCTGACCGCGATCGAGATCGCCGACGAGGAAGGGCTCGACGCGGTCTCGATGCAGCAGGTCGCCAAGCGGCTGGACTTCACCGCGATGTCGCTGTACCGCTACGTACCCAGCAAGTCCCACCTGGTCGACGCGATGACCGACGTCGCCTCCGGTGATCCGCCGGACCTCGACGCGGTGGCGGGCGGTTGGCAGGCGAAGGTCGAGACCTGGGTCAAGGCCATCTGGGGCCGGTACCAGCATCATCCGTGGATGCTGCAGGTCCGGGTCAGCTACCCGATCGGGCCCAACCAGCTGGCCTGGTTCGAGAGCCTGCTCGGCGCGATCGCCGACAGCGGACTCGGCTACGACGAGATGGTCTCGGTCAGTCTGTTCCTCAGCGGCGCCACCCAGGGTATGGCCCGGATCTCCCTCGACATGGCCCCGGCCGGCGCCGAGCCCACCGGCGGTGGGCTCGGCTACGAACAAGCCCTGGCGACGGTCGTCGACGCCGAGCGGTTCCCGACCCTCGCCCGCCTGCTCGCCGCCGGGACGTTCGCCACCCCGGCCGCACCCACCGGCCCGGACAGCGACGTCATTCCCAACCTCGAGTTCGGTCTCCGACAACTCCTGGAAGGCATCCACGTCTACGTGACCCGACGCACGCAGCTAGGGGCAGATAGGGGTTAACCAGAATCGCATTTCACGGTTAGGCTCGGTCCGTAATACCCGATACGGGGTGAGCGCACCCAACAATGAGGGTTATTCAGGCCGACGTCGAACAGGCACCTGAACCGACGCGTCACGCACGAACAACCCTCGACATGCTGCGGAGCAGTTCATGCGCGTACTGTTCACGGTGTTCGCCGCCAAACCACACTTTTACAATCTGGTCCCGTTGGCCTGGTCGCTGCAAGCGGCCGGGCACGAGGTTCGGATCGCGAGTCAACCGGACCTCGCGGAGATCATCGCCGCGACCGGCCTCACCGCGGTCCCGGTCGGCAGCGAACTCGACATGGTCACAGCCTTCCAGGGCGGTACGGACGACGGCTCCGGCGGCGCACCGTGGCAGCGCCTGACCGGGCTCAGCGAGCTCGACCCGGTCAAGCTCACCTGGAACTACGTCCTCGGCGTGTTCACCGTCGGCTGCTCCATGGAGTACGAGTACCTGGCCGGCCAGGCCGTGACGGACGACCTGGTCGAGTTCGCCCGTGGCTGGCAGCCCGACCTGGTTGTCTGGGACGCGCTGACCTTCGCCGGGGCGATCGCCGCCCGCGCCAGCGGGGCCGCCCACGCCCGCATCCTCTTCGGGCAGGACTACGTGTTCCGGATGTACGCCGACTACCGCGCGATGCTCGACCGGCAGCCACCGGAGTGCCGGGACGACCCGGTCTCCGACTGGCTGGCCGGACGCCTGGCCCGCTACGGCTGCTCCTACGAGCAGCACCAGGACCTGGAGCTGATGACCGGCCAGTGGACGATCGACCCCACCCCGGCCTGGATGCGGCTCCCCCTCGACCTGCCGTACCTGCCCATGCGCTACGTGCCGTTCAACGGTCCGACCAGCGTGCCCGGGTGGGTGCTCGCTCCCCCGGCACGCCCCCGCGTCTGCCTGTCACTCGGGGTGTCCGGCAGGGAACTGTTCGGTGGCGACCAGCTGTCCCGCGGCGACCTCACCACCGTGTCCGACCTGCTGGACGCGCTCGCTGACTTCGACGTCGAGGTGGTGGCGACGCTCAACGCCGAACAACTCGCCTCGGTGGACCGGCTACCGGACAACGTCCGGGTGGTGGACTTCGTCCCGCTCAACGAGTTGCTGCCCAGCTGCTCGGCGGTGATCCACCACGGCGGGTTCGGCACCACCGGCAACGTGCTGGCGCACGGCGTACCCGGGATCGTGATCCCGGCGCCCTGGTGGGACGCCGCCCGGCTGGCCCAGCACCTGCAGGGGCGCGGCGCCGGATTCCTGCTGGACCACGACGAACTGTCCCGGGCCGCGCTGCGCGACCGGCTCGCCCGCCTGCTCACCGATCCGCAGATCGCCGACCACGCCGCCCAGGTCCGCGCCGAGCTTCTGGACACGCCGAGCCCGCACGAGCTGGTCCCGCAGCTGGAGCGGCTGGCGGCGCGGCACCGCGCCGCCGATCCCCAGCCAGTCGGAAGCAGGTGAACCGCAATGCGTGTCCTGGTCACCGTCATCGCCGTCAAGACCCACCTGTACAACGTGGTTCCCATGGCGTGGGCGCTGCAGGCCGCCGGGCACGAGGTGCGGGTGGCCAGCCAACCGGACCTGGTCGAGGCGATCACCAACGCCGGGCTGACCGCGGTGGCGGTCGGTGACCCGCTCGGCATGGGCCGGTCGGAGCACGGCCCCCGCGGGCAGACGTTCCGGGCACACGGCGGTGGCATGCTCGTCGCCGCGGGCGAGGAGCCGACCTGGGAGCACGCCCTCGGCGCGCTCACTGTCGCGTGCGCGGTCGAGTACGAGTTCTTCGCCGGTCAGACGGTGCTGGACGACCTGGTGGAGTTCGCCCGTGGCTGGCAGCCCGACCTGGTGGTGTGGGACGCGTTGACCTTCTCCGGGGCGGTCGCCGCCCGCGCCTGCGGCGCCGCGCACGCCCGCATGCTGTTCGGCATCGACTACATCACCCAGATGTACGGACACTTCGTGGCGCTGCGCGACGAGCAGCCCGCCGACCGGCGCGACGACCCGGTGGCCGACTGGCTCACCGGCCGACTCGGCCGCTACGGCTGCGAATTCGACCCGTCGGACGCGCTGGAGCTGATGACCGGGCAGGTCACGATCGACCCCACCCCGGCGTGGATGCAGCTACCGCTCGGCCTGCCGGTCCTGCCGGTACGGTTCGTACCGTTCAACGGTGCGGCCAGCGTTCCGCAGTGGATCTACGATCCGCCACGCCGGCCACGGGTCTGCCTGTCCCTGGGCATGTCGGGACGGGACCTGTTCGGCGGTGACCTGGTCTCCGTGGCCGACCTGCTCACCGCACTGGCCGAACTCGACATCGAACTCGTCGCCACCCTCAATGCCGACCAACTCGCCGCCGTCACCACCCTGCCCGACAACGTCCGCGCCGTCGACTTCGTCCCCCTCAACGAACTCGCCCCCACCTGCACCGCCATCATCCACCACGGCGGCTTCGGCACCCTCGGCAACGTCCTCGTCCACGGCATCCCCAGCCTCACCGTCCCCGCCCCCTGGTGGGACGAGAAAGACCTCGGCACCCACCTGCACAACCGCCACGCCGGCATCCACCTCGACCCACACACCCTCACCCCCGACACCGTCAAGATCGCCCTGCACCAACTCCTCACCGACCCCACCTACCAACACCACGCCACCAACGTCCAACACGACATACTCACCACCCCCACCCCCAACGACGTCACCACCCAACTCGAACAACTCGCGGCCGGTCCGCGGGCCTAGTCCGTCCGGGAGATTCCGCCATGCGCGTGCTCGCCACCGTGTTCGCGACAAAGCCCCACCTGTACAACCTGGTGCCGGTGCTGTGGGCGATGCGCGCCGCCGGCCACGAGGTCTGCGTCGCCAGCCACCCCGACCTGATGGAGACCATCGGACGGACCGGCCTGACCGGGGTGCCGGTCGGCAACGAGCTCAACATGATGGGATCGTTGCAGGAGAAGGGGGACGACAGCGCCGGAACCGGCGCCACCTGGGAGAGCCTGACCTCCGGCATGACCGAGACCCGGTCGGAGCGCCTCACCTGGAACTACGTGCTCGGTGCCTTCACGATGGGTTGCTCGGCGGACTACGAGTACCTGACCGACCAGGTGATGCTGGACGACCTGGTGGAGTTCGCCCGTGGCTGGCAGCCCGACCTGGTGATCTGGGACGCGTTGACCTTCGCCGGGGCGGTCGCCGCCCGCGCCTGCGGCGCCGCGCACGCCCGCATGCTGTTCGGCATCGACTACATATCCCGGATGTACGACAACTACCGGACGCTGCTCGACGAGCAGCCCGCCGACCGGCGCGACGACCCGGTGGCCGACTGGCTCACCGGCCGGCTGGCCCGCGCCGGCGTCGACGCCGTGGTCACCCCGGAACTGGCCAGGGAGCTGATGACCGGGCAGGTCACGGTCGACCCCACCCCGGCGTGGATGCAGCTGGCGCTGTCGGTGAACCGGCTGGCCGTGCGGTACGTGCCGTTCAACGGACCGAGTGCGATCCCGCGGTGGATCTACGATCCGCCACGACGGCCACGGGTCTGCCTGTCCCTGGGTGTGTCCGGCCGGGAGCTGCTCGGCGGTGACCTGGTCTCCGTGGCCGACCTGCTCACCGCACTGGCCGAACTCGACATCGAACTCGTCGCCACCCTCAATGCCGACCAACTCGCCGCCGTCACCACCCTGCCCGACAACGTCCGCGCCGTCGACTTCGTCCCCCTCAACGAACTCGCCCCCACCTGCACCGCCATCATCCACCACGGCGGCTTCGGCACCCTCGGCAACGTCCTCGTCCACGGCATCCCCAGCCTCACCGTCCCCGCCCCCTGGTGGGACGAGAAAGACCTCGGCACCCACCTGCACAACCGCCACGCCGGCATCCACCTCGACCCACACACCCTCACCCCCGACACCGTCAAGACCGCCCTGCACCAACTCCTCACCGACCCCACCTACCAACACCACGCCACCAACGTCCAACACGACATACTCACCACCCCCACCCCCAACGACGTCACCACCCAACTCGAACAACTCGCCGCCGATTCATGGAGCCTGCGATCGTGACCACTTCGCCGCCCAACTCCGGAGTCCGCCTGGGGGTCGTCCGTGGCATCAGCTACGGCATGTACGGCCGCCCGGAGCGCTTCGTGCCCCAGGTCCGCGCCATGAACGCCGGCCTGATCCGGGTGTACGTCTACTGGTCGCAGATCGAGCCGGTGTCCGGCCGGTTCGACTTCGACGTCGTCGACGCCCTGTTCGATCAGCTCGACGGCACCGAGGAGATCTGGGTGACGGTCTGCTCCAGCTCGCCCTGGGCCACCCGGGTACCGACCCGGCTGCTGCCGCCGTCACCGGCCAAGAGCCTGCGGCGGTACGGCAAGTTCGTCGAGCGGCTGGTCCGGCACTGCGCCGGCCGGGTGCACTACTGGCAGTGCGACAACGAGCCGACCGACAACGCGTTGTTGTGGGCCGGCAGCGCGCCGGAGTACCTCGCCCAGCTCAAGGTGCTGCACAAGGCGGTCAAGAAGGTGGACCCGCAGGCGTCCGTCGTCCTCGGCGGCGCACCGTTCATGCTTCCGTTGTCGGCACCGGACAGTCACGAGCGCCGGTTCTTCGATCTGCTGCTCGACCAGGGCCGGGACCACTTCGACCTGTTCGACCTGCATCTGTACGGACCGACGACGATGATCCCCGAGCACGTGGAATCGGTCCGCGACCAGATGCGCAAGTTCGGCTACGAGAAGCCGGTCGTGGCCGGCGAGTACAACGGGCCCTGGCCGGCGCTGTTCCCGGAGGCGATGGCGATCCTCAAGGAGCCGGCCGAGGCGGCCGGCGGGCACGGCCGCCAGGCCGAGCACGACGCCATCGCCAAGCTGTACGCCCGACGCGAGACGTTGCCGCCGACGCTGCAGATGTTCCTGCTCGACTGCCCACCCGACCTCGAAGACAAACGCTACCGGATCGCGTGCCGGGAGATCGTCATGCGCAACCTGCTGGCGTTCTCCGTCGGTATCCGGCGTACCGCCTGCTGGAACCTCGCACCGGAGGCCGCCGGCTTCGCCAACCCGTACTCGCTGATGGACGTGATGTTCCGGACGTTCGCGCTGATGGACTACGCCGGCGACGAGCTCGCGGTCCGTCATCCCAACGCCGAGGCACTCGCCCTGGTGGCCGGCCAGCTCGACGGGGCCGAGCAGGTCGAACGGGTCCCGGTCGCGGATCGGCCGCAGCAGTACCTGTTCGACGTGCGGCGGCCGGGACGTGGACCGCTGCTGGTCACCTGGATCGACCGGGACCCGTTCCACGGCGAGGACGAGCCCGACGTGCAGTTCGACTGGTCCTGGACGGCGGAGCGGGCGTACGCGGTCGACGCGCTGGGCCGTGCGGTGCCGGTGACATCCCGCGACGGTCGGGTGCACCTGCCGGTCGGCTGCACCCCGGTGTTCGTCTCCGCCGAGGCGATCCCCGCGAAGTCCGGAGGTCACTGAGGATGCGAGTGCTGTTCACCGTCTCGTCGTGGTCGACCCACTACTCGACGATGATCGCCGTCGGTTGGGCCGCGCAGGCCATGGGACACGAGGTCCGGGTGCTGTGCCCCGCGTCGGAGACCACCGCGGTGTCGAACACCGGGCTGATCCCGGTGCCGGTGCTCGACGGCGTCGACATCGTCACCAGCAACCGGTTGGAGTACTACCGGGAAGCCGCCGAGGGCCGGTGGCGCTACCCGTGGCTGCCGCTGCATCCGCTGACCGGCGAGCCGCTGCGCGGCCTGGACGAGTTCGACCTCGCCGGGTACCGCCGTACCGTGGAACCGGAGCTGGCCGCCCGCGCGGCGCGCGGCTTCGACGCGGCGGTCGAGTACGCCCGCCGCTGGCGACCGGACGTGGTGCTGCACGACCCCACGAGCCTCGAGGGCCTGCTGGCCGCCCGGGTGGTCGGCGTTCCGGCGCTGCTGTGCCTGTGGGGTCCGGTGGGCACCCACGAGCCGGAGCACCGGCGGATCGTGCCGACCGACATCAGCGGTTCGTTCGCCCGGCACGGTGTCGGCGAGTTCAGCCTCGACCTGATCACCCATGTGGTCGACCCGTGTCCGGCGGCGGTCGCCCCGCCGGTCGGTGGCGAGCGGGTGCCACTGCGGTACGTGCCGTACAACGGTTGCGCGCCGGAGCCGGCCTGGCTGCACGACACTCCGGCCCGGCCCCGGGTCTGCATCGCCTGGTCGACGGCGCTGTCCACGATGTCGGGACCGAACTCCTACCTGCTGCCCGAGCTGATCTCCAGCCTCGACGGTCTCGACCTCGAGGTGGTCGTCACCGCCACGGCGGCGGACGTGGCGGCGCTCGGCGCGGTGCCGGCGGGGGTCCGGGTGCTGGAACGAATGCCGCTGCGGCTGCTGCTGCCCGGTTGCGCCGCGATCGTCCACCACGGCGGCAGCGGTAACACGATGACCGCGCTCGTGTCCGGCACACCGCAGCTGCCGATCACCTTCACCACCGAGACCACGGTCACCGCGGAGCGGCTGCACACCGCCGGTGTCGGCATCCACCTGCAGGGCGACCTCGCCGACCGGCAGCGGGTGCGCGACGCGGTGCTGGCGCTGGTGTCCGACCCCGGCTACCGGGCCCGTGCCGGTGAGGTGCGGGACGAGATCCGGCTCAGGCCGACCCCGGTCGACCTGGTGACGAACCTGGAGAAGTTGGCGGGCGGTTGAACCGCCTGCTCGTTCGGTAGGGAGTGACAGGTGAAGGGCATCATCCTCGCTGGCGGGTCGGGGACCCGTCTGCATCCGGTGACATTGCCGATGTCCAAGCAGCTACTGCCGGTCTACGACAAACCAATGATCTACTATCCGCTGTCGGTCCTCATGCTCGCCGACATCACCGAGATCCTGCTGATCAGCACCCCGCGTGACCTGCCGCAGTTCCAGCGGCTGCTCGGTGACGGGTCGGCGCTGGGCATCAGCATCAGCTACGCGGAGCAGCCCAGCCCACGCGGGCTGGCCGAGGCTTTCATCATCGGGGCGGACCACATCGGGGATGACTCGGTCGCGCTGATCCTGGGTGACAACATCTTCTACGGGCCCGGCCTGCCCGAGGTGTTGCAGAGTAGCGCCCGTCAGCTCGGCGGTTGCGTCCTGTTCGGCTACCCGGTGACCGACCCGTGGCGTTACGGCGTGGGCGAGACCGACCAGGCGGGCAACCTGATCTCGTTGGAGGAGAAGCCGGAGCGGCCGCGGAGCAACACCGCGATCACCGGTCTGTACCTGTACGACAACGACGTCATCGACATCGCCAAGAACGTCCGCCCGTCGGCGCGCGGCGAGCTGGAGATCACCGACGTCAACCAGGTGTATCTCGACCGGGGCAGGGCCCGGCTGGTCGAGCTCGGCCGCGGCTTCGCCTGGCTGGACACCGGCACCCACGACTCGCTGCTGCAGGCCGGGCAGTACGTGCAGGCGCTGGAGCAGCGCCAGGGGCTGCGGATCGCCTGTGTCGAGGAGATCGCACTGCGGATGGGGTTCATCAGCGCCGAGGCGTGTCACGCGGCCGGGGCCGGTCTGGCGAAGACCGGGTACGGCCAGTACCTGATGACCGTGGCGGCCGAGCACCGATCGAGGAACGGCTGACAGCCCGGGGAGACGTGCGATCCGGGCGGCGGTACGTTGTACCCGCCGAAGTGCCCCACCCGGCGCGTCGACATGTCGGGCGGGGCACCCCCCCCAGACGGGGGCACCACCCCCGACGGAACG
>NZ_JBSWXD010000195.1:0-10632 GCF_056160425.1 Micromonospora sp. ABR4_055 | reverse complement strand
GCAGGGAACCGGCGCCGCGCGGCCAGTTATTGCTGGCTGACCACGCCTATTGTGCGGCCAGACCGTTACGTCGGATCACATCGGCGTACCACCTGGCGCTCGACTTGGGGATCCGAAGCTGGGTGTCGTAGTCGACGTGGATCATGCCGAAGCGCTTCGAATAGCCCCAGGCCCATTCGAAATTATCCATCAAAGACCATGCGAAGTAGCCCCGCACCGGCACTCCGTGGGAGATTGCCTCGTGACAGGCGCGCAGGTGAGCGTCGAAATAGGCCAACCTGTCCGGATCATCGACTTTGTCGTTGACGACGTCGTCGACGTAGGCCGAGCCGTTCTCTGTGATGTAGATCGGCACCTCGGGGTACTCGCCGTTGACCCGGCGCAGCACCTCCACCAGGCCAGGAGCGTCGACCTCCCACCCCATGTCGGTCACCGGGAGCCCGCGGGTGACAAATCGGATCCGCTCGCTGCCCGGCCAGCAGGACGGCTCGTCGGCCGCGTCCGGTACCGGCGCACCGCTGACCACGTGCCGGCTGTAGTAGTTGATGCCGAGAACGTTCAACGGAGTGGCGATGACATCCAGATCGCCCTCGCGGACATGGGCCAGATCGGTCACCGGTTGCAGGTCCGCCACCACGTCCTGCGGGTAGCGCCCGTGCAGGATCGGGTCCAGGAAGATCCGGTTGGCCAGACCGTCGATGCGCCGGGCCGCGTCGACATCGACCGCCGAGTCCGTCTCCGGCGACACCGCGTACAGGTTGAGCGTGACGCCGAAGTCGTGGTCCGGCCGGGCCGCGCGCATCGCCTGCACCGCCAGACCGTGGCCGAGCATCAGATGGTGGGCGGCTCGGACCGAGTCGGCGCCGTCGGTGATCCCGGGGGCGTGCACGCCCGAGCCGTATCCCAGGAAGGCCGAGCACCAGGGCTCGTTGAGCGTGGTCCAGTACCGCACCCGGTCACCCAGCGCCCCGTGCACCAGCTCCGCGTAGTCGGCGAACCTGGCCGCGGTGTCCCGGGCCGGCCACCCGCCGGCGTCCTCCAGCGGCTGCGGCAGATCCCAGTGGTAGAGGGTCAGCCACGGCTCGATGCCCTGGGCCAGTAGTTCGTCGACCAGCCGACGGTAGAAGTCCAGCCCGGCCTGGTTGGCCGTGCCGGACCCGTCGGGCTGCACCCGTGGCCAGGACACCGAGAACCGGTACGACTTGAGGCCGAGCTCGGCCATCATCCCGACGTCCTCGCGGTAACGGTGGTAGTGGTCGCAGGCCACGTCCCCGCTGTCCCCGCCGAGCACCTTGCCCGGGGTGTGACTGAAGGTGTCCCAGATGGACGGCTTGCGGCCGTCGACGTTCGCTGCGCCCTCGATCTGGTACGCCGCGGTGGCGGCACCCCAGAGGAATCCGGGCGGGAAGAGTAGCTGCCCGGAGCCTTCGCGGAACTCGGCGGTCTGCGGACTTGCTGCTTTGGTCACGACTTGACGGCGCCTTCCATGATGCCGCCGATGATCTGGCGGCCGAAGAGGATGAAAACAACGAACAGCGGGAGCGTCGCGATCAGCGTTCCCGCGAAGATCTGGGAATTGTCGGCGAAGTACGCCGAGTTCAGGCTGCGCAGGGATATCTGCACCGTCGGGTTGGTCGGGTCGGCGAGGACTACGAACGGCCAGAAGAACTGGTTCCACTGCTCCATGAAGGTCAGCAGACCAAGCACCGCAGCGGCCGGGCGCAGCGCCGGCACGACCACGTGCCAGAAGATCCGCCAGGTGGAGCAGCCGTCCACCCGGGCCGCCTCGATCAACTCGTTGGGCACTGCCTGTTCGGCGTACTGCCGCATCATGAAGATCCCGAAGCCACCGATGAGGAACGGCACGATCACCGACGGCATGCGATTCAGCCAGCCGAGCTCGGACATCAGGATGTAGAGCGGGAGCACGCCGAGCTGGATCGGGATCATCATCGAGGCGAGCACGACGAGCAGCAGCGCGTTCTTGCCCCGGAAGCGCAGTTTGGCGAAGGCGAAGCCGGCGAGTGAACCGAAGAAGACGGTCGCCACGGTGATGGTGCCGGACACCAGGACCGAGTTCATCAGCCCCTTGAGAATGTTGGCGTCCTGGTTGGCGAGCACCCGGCCGATGTTCTCACCGAGGTTGCCGCCGGGCAGGAACGGCGGTGGCCAGGCGTTGGCGGCGTCGTTGGTCCGCGACGCGATGACGATCATCCAGTAGAACGGGAAGAACGACAGGAGCACGCCCAGAATCAGGCCGAACCAGGTCAACGGGCTCGCCTTGAACAGCCGCTCCGAGGTCGACGACGGGCCCTTGCCGCGCTTGGGCTTGCTGGCCACGGGTTGCAGGGTTGCGGTGGTCATCGCGCCTCACTTGTCCGAGCTGATCCGGCGGGCCAGCAGATAGTTGACCAGCGACATGAACGCGATGAGCAGGAAGAGCAGCAGCGAGACGGCGCCCGCGTAGCCCCACTGGAACCGCTGGTTCATGACGTCGAGCAGATACATGGTGATCGTCTGGAACTGACCCTGGGAACCGCCGGAGATGCCGCCGGGTCCACTGGTGAACAGCAGCGGCTCGGTGAACAACTGCAGTCCGCCGATCGTCGAGATGATCAGGGTGAAGATGATGGTGGGTCGCAGCTGCGGCACGGTGATCGACCAGAACTGCCGGGTCCGCGACGCACCGTCGAGCGCGGCGGCCTCATACATGTCCTTCGAGATCGCCTGCATCGCGGCCAGGTAGATCAGCGCGTTGTAGCCGATCCACCGCCAGTCGACCATGGTGGAGATGGCGAACCAGGACCCGAGCTTGCTCGCCCGGAAGTCGATCGGTTCGACGCCGAACAGCGACAGCAGCCAGTTGACCAGACCAAAGTCCCGCGCGTAGATCATGGAGAAGATCAACGCGACGACTGCGGTCGAGGTGATGATCGGCATGGCGATGGCCAGCCGGAAGAATGTCTGTCCCTTGATCCGCCGGTTCAGCGCGTTGGCCAGCATCAGCGCGATCAGCAACTGCGGGACGGTGGACATCAGGAACATGCCGAACGTGTTGTAGACGGCGTTCCAGAACTGCGGGTCGTCGGTGATCAGCCGGACGAAGTTGTCCAGGCCGACGAAGCTGGTCTCAGCGTTGAGCGGCGACCGGTCGGTCAGCGCGATCCAGACGGTGTAGACGATCGGATAGACGCCGAAGATCGCGAAGATCACGAAGAACGGCAGGATGTAGAGGTAGGGGGAAAATTTGAGGTCCAGTCGGGTCAGCGAGCGGCGCCGGGCCGCCCCACCGCCGGCCGGACCCGCCCGGTGGCCGCGCGGCTGCGCCGACGCGGGGGTGTCTAGCTCCAGGCTCATCGGGAAAGTCCTTCAGTTGTACGGCGGCCGGCCGACGTCGGCCAGGGAGGTCAACGCGCCGCTGGCACCGCGACGCGGCGGGAGAGATGGCGCTGGCAGGTCCTGCCAGCGCCATCTCTCACCCGGGTTGTGACACCGCGTTATCGGCCGGCGGCCGTGCCGTTCGTGATGGCGTCCTGCCACCCCTCGTCCGGCGACTGGCCCTGCTCGACCGCCCGCAGCGCGTTCTCCACCGCAGTACGGACCGCCTGGTTCTTCGGGCCGAGGTAGACCGGCTTGAGCTCGCTGGCACCGGCGGCGAAGATCTCGCCGGTCGGGGCATCGGAGAAGTACTCGTTGACCGCCTCGGCGACCTTCGGGTCGGCCAGCGCCTGCGGCGCGGACGGCAGGTTGCCGACCGCCTCGAAGGCGGCGATGTGGCCCTCCGGGCTGGTCAGGTACTTGACCAGCTCGGCGGCGGCGGCCTGGTACTTGCTGGAGGTGGGCACCGCCAGGAACGAGCCGCCCCAGTTGCCGCCGTTACCCGGCGCCTTGGCGATGTCCCACTTGCCGGCGGCCTCCGGGCCGGCCTGGCCCTCGATGACACCGGTCATCCAGGCCGGGCAGGCGATGGTGGCGAAGGTGGCGTTCTTGAAGCCGGCGTTCCACTCGTTGGAGAACGACTGCAGGTTGTTCGACAGCCCAGCCTCGATCATGTCGGTGGTGAGGTCGAACGCGGCCTTCACGTCCGGGTTGCTCTCCATGACGAACTGGTTCTCAGTGTCGTAGTAGGTGTACCCGGTGCCCTCGCCGGCGATCTGGCTCAGCACCAGGTTGTAGAAGCTGGTCGCCGAGTCGACGAACGCCTTGTCCGGCGTGGCCTCCTTGAACTGCTCACCGACCGAGATGAAGTCGTCCCAGCTCGACCAGAGCGCGCCGACCTCTTCCCGGTCAGTCGGCAGACCCGCCGCTTCGAACAGGTCCGAGCGGTAACACAGGGCCATCCCGCCGACGTCGGTGCCAAGCCCCAGCACCTTGCCGTCGGGCAGCACGCCGGCTTCCCACTTCCACGGCAGGAAGTTGCCCTCGAGCTCGTTGGCACCGTGCTCACCGAGGTCGACGAACTTGTCGGCCTGGGCGAAGAACTGCGACATCGTGCCCTCTTCGATCGCCACCACGTCCCCGGCACCGGAGCCGGCGGTGATCTGCTGGGTGAGTCGGGTGTTGTAGTCGCCGAGGCCGAGGCCTACGCCTCGCTGCTGGACAGTGACGTTCGGGTTGTCGGCCTCGTACTGCTCGATCAACTCGTCGTATCCGAAGCCTGCGTCGCCGAAGATGTCGACGACCAGGGTGATCGGGCCGTCCGGATCTGAATCGGCGTCGTCGGAGCCGCAGGCCGTGGCCGTCAACATGACGGCCGAGGCGAGTGCGACCGCGGCGTACCGCCGGAGCGTGACGCTCATCCTGACCCCTCTCAAGGTCGCTTTCTGTGATGGGGGGTGACCGTGTGGTGTCCGCCGTGACAACGGGAACTGCATTGACGAAAAGGGTCCGTCGCCGCGGAGCGGGCACTGCACGACCGCGCTCCGCGGTTGGTCAAGCAAGTGACGTGGATCTCACTCACCCCGGCCGGGAGCGCTCCCATGAGATTGCCGGGAGGTTTCGGAGGTGTCAAGAGGCCGATGGGAGCGTTCCCATTTCGTTACTGCCAGATCCTGGGTGCTCCCGGGTCAGATTCGGGTCAGGCCGGCCGGTAGTCAGCCCAGCCGGGTGTCAGGTCAGCCGGGTGTCAGGTCAGCCGGCGCAGCAGGGTGGTGGCCCGCGCCGGGTCGAACCCGACCTGATCTAACGGCGTGCCCACCCAGTCGGTCATCTCTACGTGGCGCGGATGCGCCGGATCGGCGATCGCGGCCCGGAACTCGGTGTACCCGAAGGCACCACCGACGTCCTCCGGGGGACACGCCTGGTCCCCGTCGACACAGAGCGGATAGCGCATGTCCGGTTCGGGCGCGGTGACGTCCTCGACGACGACGTCGTGCTCCCACCAGTCGCCGAAGTCGTACGTGTAGCGGAACCGGGCCCCCTTGGTGGCCACGGCGTCCAACCGGGTGTCCAACTCGTCACGCAGCAGCAGTTCACCGGCCGGATCCGGCTCGCCGTACTGCGCTCCGTTGATCTCGAACGAGTGCAGGTGGCAGTCGCGCCAGCCCATCGCGTGCTGAATCACTCGGTGCACCCGGTCCAGCGTGTACCCGCCCGGCACCTGGACCCGGCGCCACACCGGCGGTGCGATGTCGGACAGGGTGACCAGCAGGTGGAAGATCTGACGGGGCATGGCCGCCCTTTCTCTGACCTAGGCTCGGACCCATGATCTGCACTGCGTGCCGGAGAGGCCAGCACGATGGGTGTCGGGGTGGTAACTGGTGCGACTGCCAGCACCGTACCTCCGCTCCGACCCCACCGGTCACCGGTCCGGCGGGCGAGTGACCGACCACCCGCCGGCCCCGGACACCCCGGCCCCGGGCCCGCCGGTCCGACGGTTCGGGCCACAGCCGGCCGGGTCCGCGCTGGACGACCCTGCCCTGATCGAGGCGTACGCCGTCGCGCCCCTCGATCACCTCAGGGTGAACTTCGTGACCAGCCTGGACGGGGCGGTCGCGGTGGCCGGCCGGTCCGCCGGACTGTCCGGACGCGCGGACAAACGGGTCTTCGGCGTACTGCGGATGCTCTGCGACGCGCTGCTGGTCGGTGCCGGCACCCTCCGCCGGGAGCAGTACCGGGCGCTGCGGCTGGACGACCGGCGCCGCCGCTGGCGGCAGCAGCACGGCCTCCCCACCCACCCCACCCTGGTCGTGGTCTCCGCCTCGCTCGATCTCGACCCGGACCAACCGGCCCTGGCCGACGCACCGGCGCGGCCGATCGTGCTCACCACCACCGACGCGCCAGCCGACCGGCGACGTCGACTGGCCCGGGTCGCGGAGATCGTCCCGGCCGGCGAGCGCACCATCGATCTGACCGCCGGGCTGAGCCGGCTGCGCGCCCGTGGCCACCGTCAGCTGCTCTGCGAGGGTGGCCCGATGCTGTTCGGTTCGCTGACCGCCGCCGATCTGGTCGACGAGCTCTGCCTGACGGTTTCCCCACTGCTCGCCGGTGCCGGTGCCGGCCGGATCAGCGCGGGTCCGGCCAGCCCCGTGCGGCAGCTGCGGCTGGGCCAGGTGCTGGCCGCCGACGACGGCACGCTGCTGCTCCGCTACACCCGGCCCGACCCCGACCCCGACCCCGACCACCCCAGGATCATGACTGTAAGTTAGCGAGCGATCACCCGCGGGCAGCGGGTCGGGTCGTCCGGAACCTACCGTCGGCGAATTCGGCCGGCCACACCGAGTCGGATGCCGTACTGGTCGTACCCGTGGGGCAGGATGCAACCCGTGGGCACGACGCAACCGGACTTCAGCGACCAGTCCATCACCACGAGTGACGCAACGCCGGAGGGTACGCCGGTGGGCCGGGTGCTGGGTACCGCCGACGCCACCCCCCTGCAGTTCTGGACCGCAGTCGGCCCCGGCAACTATCTGCAGCTGGACGACGTCGTGGTGACCCGCCGCGAGCTGCCGGGCGCCGAGCCGGTGACCATCGCCGGGGTGGTCACCCAGGTCCGGGCCCGCCACGAAGGGGCGCAGTTCGACTCCGACGTCTTCGCCATCGCCGACGGCACCCTGCCCGCCCAGGTGCAGGAGGCCGCCGAGATCACCGCCACCCGGGTCGATCCGGAGATCTACGTACCGCCGGAGCCGGGTGCCCCGGTGTGGCGGGCCCAGGGCGACGCCCGCGCCCGCGCCCTGCACTTCGACCGGATGGAACGCCGGATCCCGATGGGTACCGGCCGCGACGGGGTGCCGGTCTACCTCAACGCGGACTTCCTCGACGGTCAGCGCGGCGCGCACGTGTCGATCTCGGGCATCTCCGGCGTCGCCACCAAGACCAGCTTCGCCACGTTTCTGCTCTACTCGGTGTTCCGCTCCGGCCAGCTCGGCGGCGACGCGGTCAACGCCAAGGCGCTGATCTTCAACGTCAAGGGCGAGGACCTGCTCTTCCTCGACCACCCCAATGTCCGGCTCGATGAGGCGACGACCGCCGCGTACGCCAGGCTGGGCCTGCCCGCCGGGGCCTTTCCGGACGTGCGGGTCTACGCCCCGCCCCGGGCCGGCGATGCCTCCGGCACCCCCGACGTACAGAGCCGGCTCACCGGCGTGGACAGCTTCTACTGGACCGTCGCCGAGTTCTGCGACAAGCAGTTGCTGCCGTACGTGTTCGCCGACGCCGACGACGAACGCCAGCAGTACACGATGGTGGTGCACGCGGTCACCGCGTACCTGCGCCGGCACGCGCAACCCGCCGACGGCGGCATCAGCATCGACGGCCGGCGGATCGGCTCGTACGGGGATCTGGTCGACCACATCGTCGACCAGCTCGGCGACGAGGAGACCCGATCGGCCTGGGCCGGCTCGGCGGTCGGCATGGGTACGGTGAACGCGTTCGCCCGCCGGCTGATCGGCAGCAAACGCGACCTGGCCCGGCTGATCCGGGGCGACCTGGCCACCCGACGGCCGCACCAGATCAGCACCGACGACAGTGCCCAGGTGACCGTGGTCGACCTGCACAACCTGCCGGACCGGGCGCAGCGGTTCGTGGTCGGGGTGACGCTCAAGAACGAGTTCGACCGCAAGGAACGGGCCGGTACCGCCAAGCCGTTGCTCTTCGTCGTGCTCGACGAGCTCAACAAGTACGCCCCCCGGGACGGGTCGTCACCGATCAAGGAGGTGCTGCTCGACATCGCCGAGCGGGGCCGCTCGCTCGGGGTGATCCTGATCGGTGCCCAGCAGACCGCCAGCGAGGTGGAGCGGCGGATCGTCACCAACTCGGCGGTCCGGGTGGTCGGCCGGCTCGACCCGGCCGAGGCGTCCCGGCCGGAGTACGGCTTCCTGCCGGCGGTACAGCGGCAGCGGGTGCTGCTGGCCAAGCCGGGCACGATGTTCGTCAACCAGCCGGACATCCCGGTCCCGCTCTGCCTGGAGTTCCCGTTCCCGGCCTGGGCCACCCGCTCGTCGGAGGCCGGCGACGCACCGTCGGGCACGCTGCGCTCGATCGTGCAGGCCGCCGACCCGTTCGCGGTGGTCGGCGGTCGGTCCTCGGCCGACGACGACATCCCGTTCTGACCGTTCTAGCCGTTCTGACCCTGAGGTCGAGGAGGTTCCCCCGGATGCGGATCCTGCACACCTCCGACTGGCACGTCGGCAAGGTCCTCAAGGGACAGGCTCGGTTGACCGAGCAGATCCAGGTGCTCGCCCGGGTCGTCGAGATCGCCCGTGCCGAACGCCCGGACCTGGTGATCGTCGCCGGCGACCTGTACGACACCTCCGCTCCCGGACCCGACGCCACCCGGGTGGTCACCCGGGCGTTGACCGCGTTACGCGGCACCGGCGCCGACGTGGTGGCGATCGGCGGCAACCACGACAACGGGGCCGCGCTGGACGCGCTACGGCCGTGGGCCGACGCCGCCGGCATCACCCTGCGCGGCGCCGTCCGGGACAACCCGGACGAACATGTGATCACCGGCACCACCGGCGACGGCGAACCGTGGCGGCTGGTCGCGCTGCCGTTCCTGTCCCAGCGGTACGCCGTCCGGGCTACCGAGATGTACCAGCTGACCGCGGCCGAGGCCAACCAGACGTACGCCGACCACATCGCACGGGTGCTGGCCCGGCTCACCGATGGGTTCGGCGAGCCGGGCGTGGTGGATCTGATCACCGCCCACCTGACCGTGATCGGCGGGCGGTCCGGCGGCGGCGAGCGGGAGGTGCACACCGTCCTCGGGTACGCCGTACCGGCCACCGTCTTCCCGACCGGGGCGCATTACGTGGCGCTCGGCCACCTGCACCGCGCCCAGCAGCTCGAAGCGCCCTGCCCGGTGCGCTACAGCGGCAGTCCGCTGCCAATCGACTTCGGCGAGGAGGACAACGTCGGATCGGTCAGCATCGTCGACGTCACCGCCAGCACCGCCGCCCGGGTCCGCGAGGTGCCGGTGGACGCGGCGACCCCGCTGCGCACCGTCCACGGCACCCTCGACGAACTGGCCGCCGGCGAGCACGGCGACGCCTGGCTGCGGGTGTTCATCCGGGAGGCACCCCGGGCCGGGCTGCGCGAAGAGGTGCAGGCGCTGCTGCCCCGGGCGTTGGACGTGCGCATCGACCCGGAGTTCACCCGGGCCGCGTCCGCCGCCGGTGCGACGCACACCCCACAGCGGGCCGGTCGGGCACCCGGACAGCTGTTCGCCGACTACCTCGACGCGCGCGGGCACGGCGACGACGACGTACGGACCCTGTTCGACACGCTGTACGAGGAGGTGACCTCGTCGTGAGACCGCTGCGGCTCGACCTGGCCGGATTCACCGTGTTCCGAGAGGAGACCACGGTCGACTTCACCGACGCCGACTTCTTCGCCCTCGTCGGACCGACCGGATCGGGCAAGTCCAGCATCCTCGACGCGATCTGTTTCGCCCTGTACGGGGTGGTGCCGCGCTGGGGCAGCAGCCGGGGAATCGCATCCGCGCTGGCACCGTCGGCCACCGAGGCCCGGGTGCGGCTGGTGTTCGAGAGCGCCGGCAGTCGCTACGTCGCCACCCGGGTGATCCGTCGCGACTCGCGCGGCGCGGTCAAGACCGGCAACGCCGGCCTGCAGATGATGCCGCCCGGGTTCGACGTGACCCGGCTGGACACCGGGATGAGCCCGGACGATCTCGGCGAGGTGCTGGCCGGCACGCCCGCCGAGATGGAGCAGGCCGTGCTGGACGCGGTCGGGCTGCCGTACGAGCAGTTCACCACCTGCGTGCTGCTGCCGCAGGGCCGGTTCGCCGACTTCCTGCACGCCAAGCCGGCCACCCGACAGCAGATCCTGGTCAACCTGCTCGGGCTGCACGTCTACGAACGGGTCCGGGAGCGGGCCACCGCCCGGGCGGGGGCCGCCGAGGCGGCGGTCGCGGCGGTGGACCAGTTGCTCGGCGGGCTCTGCGACGCCGACGAAGCGGCGGTGGCGGCCGCGGCGCGTCAGGTCGACGCGATGCGGGCGTTGGCGACGGCCGTCGACGCCGCGCTGCCCCGGTTGACGCAGGCCCAGCAGGCGGTGGCGACCGCAGCCGACCAGGTGACGGCCCTCGACAGCGAGATCGGGCTGTTGGCCGGGGGGGGCGACCCAAAAGACAACACCCAGCCGGCCAACCAGGAAGGAGGAGACAAGAAT
>NZ_JBSWXD010000194.1:0-10710 GCF_056160425.1 Micromonospora sp. ABR4_055 | reverse complement strand
CGGTGGACCCGTCCGCGCCGCCCGGCTGGCGCCGGGTGTGCCCGGTGTCCGCTCCCGCCGGCCCGGACCGGGCGGCGGGCACCCCGGCACGACCGGTCCGACCTGCCGGCCGGACATCGCCCACCCGACCGGAACCCACCCGACCGGTGCCGGAGCGGCTGGAACCGGTCCGACCCGAGCCGGGCCGCGGCGAGCGACCAGCCGGGGTCATCCGGCGTCGGCCGCCGGACCGGCGAGCGCGGACAGCAGTTCGTCACCCAGCAACGAGATCGGTGGAGCGCCCATCGTGACCACCAGGTCACCCGGCCGGCAGCGGCGGACCACCTCCGGTGGGACATCCTCCCAGGACGGTACGAACACCTTACGATCGTCCGGCAACGGGACGTCCGCCGTCAGCGCCACCCCGCCCTCACCCGGCTCCCGCAGCTCACCCGGCCCGAACACCTCCATCACGATCACCTCGTCGGCGATCGCCAGGGCGGCGGCCAACTCGGCCTGCAGGTCCCGGGTGCGGTAGACCCGGTAGGGCTGGAACACCACCACCAGCCGACCGGCACCGGCGACCTCCCGCATGGTGTGCAGCGCCGCGGTCATCGACGTCGGATGGTAGGCGTACTCGTCGTAGACGGTGACGCCGCCGGCCGAGCCCTTGCGTTCGAACCGGCGACGAACCCCGGGGAACGCGCCCAGCGCGGCGACCGCGTCACTCAACGGCAGCCCGAGGCGCAGCGCGGTGAGCACCGAGGCGGCGCTGTTGAGCCCGAGATGCCGGCCGGGTACCGGCAGGGCGATCTCACCGAGCGGCGCGCCGTCCAGGGTGGCCAGGTAGCGGACCCCGGCCGCGGACGACGTGATCTCGGTCAGCCGAAGATCGGCGTCGGCGGACTCGCCGTAGGTGTGGACGGTCCGGCCCTCGTCGCGCAGCGCCTCGGTCAACTGCCGGGTTCCGGGGTTGTCCGCGCAGGTCACCACGAACCCGTCCGGATCGGTCAGCCCGGCGAACTCGGCGAAACCAGCGGCGAGCCCGGCCAGGTCACCGTACGTGTTCAGGTGGTCGGCGTCGATGTTGGTGATGATCGACACGAACGGGCGGTAGAGCAGGAACGAACGGTCACTCTCGTCGGCCTCGACGACGAAGTACTCGCCCGTACCGTGGTGGGCGTTCGAACCGACCTCGGAGATCTCGCCACCGATGACGAATGACGGGTCCTCGCCGGCCCGTTGCAGGGTCAGGGTCACCATCGAGGTGGTCGTGGTCTTGCCGTGGGTGCCGGCGACCGCGATGGTCCGCCGACCGGTCATCGCCGCCGCCAGGGCCTCCGACCGGTGCAGCACCCGCAGCCCACGCCGACGGGCGGCGGCCAGCTCCACGTGGTCGGCCGGGATGGCGGTGGAGTAGACCACCGTGTCCACCCCGTCGAGGTTGGCCTCCTCATGGCTCATGTGGATGGTGCCGCCGAGTGCCCGCAGCACCGCCAGCGACGGCCAGTCCCGCAGCTCGCTGCCGGTCACCGGGATCCCCCGGGTCAGCAGCAGGCGGGCCAGGCCGCTCATCCCGACCCCGCCGATACCGATCAGGTGTACGGTCCCCAGCTCCTCGGCGGTGAGCGTGCCGGTGGGGGCGAACTCGGTGATGTTCACGTGGTCACCTTCCCGTGCGGGTCATCGGGACACCGCCTCGTAGACGAAGTCGAGCAGCGCCTCGTCGCCGTCGCGGCGACCGTACCCGGCCGCTGCCGAGCCCATCGCAGCCAGCCGCTGCGGGTCGCGGGCCAACGGGACCACGACCTGCTCCACCCAGGCCGGGGTCAGTTCGGCGTCGTCGACGAGCAGACCACCGCCGGCCTCGACCACCGGCAGCGCGTTGCGCTTCTGCTCCTGGTTACTGTGCGGATAGGGAACGTAGACCGCGGGCAATCCGATCGCGGCGACCTCGGCGCAGGTCATCGCGCCCCCCCGGCAGACCATCAGGTCGGCTGCGGCGTACCCGAGCTCCATCTCCGACAGGTACGGCAGGGTCACGTACGGCACCGGCAGATCACTCGGCACCGAGACCGCCTCGTTGCGGGCACCGATCGCGTGCAGCACCTGGACGCCGGCCCGGGCCAGTTCCTTGGCCGCCCCGGAGACCGCCAGGTTGATCGACCGGGCGCCCTGGGAGCCACCGGAGACGAAGACCGTCGGCAGATCCGGGCGCAGCCCGAAGTGCGCTCGGGCGGCCTCCCGGGCGGCCACCCGGTCCAGCCCGGTGATGGACCGGCGCAGCGGCACCCCGACCACCCGGGCGTCGCGCAGCGACTCGGCCTGGACCGGCTGGTGTGGGAAGCCCACCGCGACGTGCTTGGTGAACTTCATGCCCATCCGGTTGGCCACGCCCGGCGGCACGTTCACCTCGTGCACCACGATCGGCATCTCGCGACGCCACGCCGCCAGGTAGGCCGGTACGGACACGTACCCGCCGAAGCCCACCACCACGTCGGCCCGCACCTCGTCGATGACCTTGCCGGCGGCGCGGGCGGCCTTGAACATCCGGTCTGGCGTACGCACAAGGTCCATGTTGACCGACCGGGGCAGCTGATGTGCGGGGATCAACCGCAGATCGTACCCTTTCGGCGGAATCAGCTCGTTTTCTAGCCCTTTCGGGGTACCGAGACAGGTGATCTGCACGCTCGGGTCGTGCCGGCGCAGACAGTCGGCGAACGCCAACAACGGGTAGATGTGCCCACCGGTCCCCCCACCTGCCAGCACCACCGATCGCAGCGGACCCATCAGCATCTCCTCTCGCTCGACTCGGTGGCCGCGCGGCGGGCCCGGCGGACCGCCGACGGCGTACGCGGCACGCCGGGCGGTTGCGTACGGGGCCCGTCGGCCCGGATGCGCGCTTCGCGGGGGTACGTTAACGCCCGTCCCGTCGCCTCGGTACACGGGGCGGCGTTGACCCGCCCTGGCCGCCTGACCCCGACCCCGACGCACCGCGACCGCCCGGCTGCCCGGAGCCGGCCGGTTTCGGTCCGACGCCGGTCATCCGCGGCTTGGCCGGGTGGCGCGGGCGGGGCATCGGCGGCAGCGGGGCCCAGACCAGTCGCACCCAGCGGGCCGGCGGACGGGCGTTGAGCGCCCGGGCGGCGTCGGGCTCGGCCCGGGCGAACGACGCCAGCATGCCGATCGCGGCGAGCGTCACCACCAGCGCACTGCCACCGGCGGAGATGAACGGCAGCGGAATACCGGTGATCGGCAGCAGCCCGATCACCCCGGAAATGTTGATCACCGCCTGGCTGATCAGCCAGCTGGCCGCCGCTGCGGCGGCGAGTCGCCGGAACGGGTCGGCCACCCGACGGGCGATCCGCAACGCGGTGTACGCGAGGACCGCGAACAGGGCCAGCACCACGACGCAGCCGACCACCCCGAGTTCCTCGGCGACGATGGCGAAGATGAAGTCGTCCTCGGCCTGCGGCAGGTAGCCCCACTTCAACCGGCTGGAGCCGAGCCCTTCACCGAACCATCCCCCGTTGGCGATCGCGTACCTCGCCTGCAACGCCTGGTAACAGTCGTCGACGCACTGGTCCGGAGGGGTGAAGAACGACGTCAGCCGGGCCAACCGGTAGTTGTCCGCGTCCTGGGCGCCGGAACCGGCGCCCTGCCAGGCGGCGGCGATCAGCAGGCCGATGCCGACCAGACCGACCGCGCCCAACGTGGCGAAGATCCGCAGCGGTACGCCGGCTGCCCAGAGCAGCCCGACGACCAGGGCCAGGATGCACAGCATGGTGCCCAGGTCGTTGTAGCCGACCAGGAGGAACAGCAGGCCGACGGCGGGGAACAGCGGAATTGCCAGCTCCCGCCAGTGGCCCAGCTCGGCACCTTTGCGGGCGATGACGTCGGCGCCCCACAGCACCAGGCCGAGCTTGGCCAGCTCGGAGGGTTGCAGCTGAAAGGACCCGAAGTAGAGCCAGAGCAGCTCCGCCTCGACCGGACCGACCCGGGCGGCCTGCCAGCCCGCCAGCGTGGACACCAGCAGCAGCCCGTTGAGCAGCAACAGCAGGGCGACCGCCACGCCGAGCACCACGATGCCCAGGGCACGGAACGTCGCCGCCGGCAGCCGCTGACAGATCCAGAACGCGACCAGGCCGATCACCGCGAAGGTCGCCTGTCGGCTCAGCACGCTGAACGCGCTGCCGTCGTCGATGTACGCCTTGATGCTGGTCGCGGAGAAGACCATGGTCAGGCCGATCATCAGCAGCAGCCCGCTGCTGAAGATCAGCAGATAGTACGAGGCGAGCGGCCGGGCCAGCAGACCACGCAACGCGGCCAGTCCGCCGATCGGATCCAGCCGGGCGGTGGGGCCGTGCCGATCTGGGACAGGCTGCCCCGGAGCCGGGCGATCCGGGGCAGGCCGGTCCGCGGCAGTGACAGGCCGATCCGTGACGGGCCGGCCCGGGTCAGCGCCCATCCGGGCCGCCACCTGTCGTCGCCATCGGTCCATCATCAGCGCTGCCGCCCCCGGCGGCCGGGCATCGACACCACACCGGCGTGTCGGGCCGGTCGCCGCAGCGGGCGCGGGCTGGTCCGGGCTAGCCCATCACCGCGAGAAACTCGCTGTAGAACAGGCCGAGACCGATCGCCACGCCGATCCCGGCGATGATCCAGAAACGGACGACGATGTTGACCTCGCTCCACCCGGCCAGTTCGAAGTGGTGCTGCAGAGGCGACATCCGGAACACCCGTTTGCCGGTGGTGCGGAACGAGATGATCTGGATCACCACCGACATGGTGATGATGACGAAGAGCCCACCGATGATCAGCAGCAGCAGCATGGTCCGGGTGGCCATCGCCATCCCGGCGATCAGCCCGCCCAGCCCGAGCGCGCCGGTGTCGCCCATGAAGATCCGCGCCGGCGAGGTGTTCCACCAGAGGAAACCGACACATGCCCCGGCGGCCGCCCCAGCGATCAGCGCGATTTCCAACGGGTCGCGCACCTGGTAGCAGTACTCGGCCGTGTAGTTCGGGTCGGCGCACCAGTGCCGGTACTGCCAGAAGGCGATCAACGCGTAGGTGGCGAGCACCATCACCGACGCGCCGGTGGCCAGACCGTCCAGACCGTCGGTCAGGTTGACGCCGTTGGTCGTGGCCATCACCACCAGGATGAAGATGACCACCGACGCGGCCTTACCGACGTCGAGGGCGTCGATGTCGCGGATGAACGACAGCGTGGTGCTGCCGACCGTCTCGGTGTTGGTCGCGTCGCCGGTGGAGTCCACCATCGTGCTCGGGAAGTACAGCGCGATCACCCCGAACACCGCGCCGACCAGGATCTGACCGAGTAGCTTGCCCCGTTTGTTCAGCCCGGCGCTGTTGCGCTTGCGGACCTTGAGGAAGTCGTCGACGAAGCCGACCGCCCCGGAGAAGACCAGCAGGCCGAGCAGGACGAGCGCGGTGATGGTCGGTCCGACCTGGGCGATCTGCTGGGCCGGCAGGGTGGTCAGGGCGAGGTGACCGGCGACATACGCGATCACCGTCGCCACGATGAAGACCACGCCGCCCATCGTCGGCGTGCCCTTCTTGCCCTGGTGCATGACCGGGCCCTCGGCCCGGATCGGCTGGCCGGCCTTGAGCCGCGTGAAGACCTTGATCGCCACCGGGGTGCCGAACAGCGACACCAGGAAGGCCACGGCCGCCGCGACGATGACCGCTCTCACGCCGTCGCCTCCCCTGCCCCGGTGACCGGCGTACCCTCGGCGGCCGATCCGTCGCGCAGCGCGTCGGCGACCTCCCAGGTGCGGTACCGCGAGCCCTTCACCAGCACCACGTCCCCGTCGGTGAGCTCCCGCCGGAGCAGGTCGATCGCCGCCTGTTGATCGGTGACCAGCACCGACTCCCCTTCCCACGTCGCAACCGCCGCCGCCGCCTGCCGGATCGGCGCGGCCTGTTCACCCACCACCAGCACCCGGTGCACGCCGAGCTCGGCGGCCAACCTGCCGACCTCGGCGTGCCCCTGCTCCTCGTACTCGCCGAGCTCGGCCATGTAACCAAGCACCGCGAAGGTCCGTCGCCCCGAGCCGAGATCGACCAACGCCCGCAACGCCGCCGCTGCGGAGGCGGGGTTGGCGTTGTAGGAATCGTCGATCACGGTGATCCCGTCCGTCCGGTCGATCACGTCCATCCGACGGGTCGAGACCAGCCGGAGCCGGCCTAGCCCGGCCGCCAGCTCCGCCGGGTCGGTCAGCCCCAGCTCGATCGCCACGGCCGCGGCGAGCAGGCTGTTACCGACCTGATGCCGGCCGCTGACCGCGAGCCGTACCGGCGCCGACCCGGCCGGGGTGACCAGCTGGTACGCGGCACGTCCCCGGGCGTCCACTGCGACCTTCTCGGCACGCACCGTCGCCGCGGGATCCTCCCCGGCCAGCACCACCCGCCCAGCGGTGCAGTCAGCCATCCGCCGCACCCGGGGGTCGTCGGCGTTGAGCACCGCGACGCCGTCGGCCGGCAACGCCTCGACCAGTTCGCCCTTGGCGGTGGCGATGGCGTCGACCGAACCGAACTCCCCGATGTGCGCGACCCCGACATTGATCACCACACCGATCCGGGGCGGCGCGATCTCGCACAGATGCCGAATGTGGCCGATTCCCCGGGCACCCATCTCCAGCACCAGAAACCGGGTCTCGACGTCGGCCTGCAGCACGGTGTACGGCTGACCGAGCTCGTTGTTGAACGAGCCGGCCGGCGCCACCGTCGGGCCGAGCCCGGCGGCAAGCTGCGCGATCAGGTCCTTGGTCGTGGTTTTACCGGACGATCCGGTCAGGCCGATCACGGTCAGCTGGGGCAGCCGGTCCAGGACCGTCCGGGCCAACCGGGCCATCGCGTCGAGCGGGTCGTCGACGAGCACCATCGGCACCGGGGCGGCACCGCCGGCGGTGGCGACCGGGCGGGTGCCGAGCACCGCGACGGCTCCGGCGGCGAGCGCCGCGCCGGCGAAGTCGTGCCCGTCGACCCGCTCGCCGGCGAAGGCGACGAACAACCCGCCGGGCCCGATCTTGCGGGAGTCGAACTCCACCCCGCCGGTGACCCGGCTGGCCGGGTCGGCGTCCCGCAGCCGCCCACCGACCGCCTCGGCCACCTCGGCCAGCGTCATCGTGATCATGCCTGCCTCACCAGTGCCGGGAACCGGGCGGTCAGCGACGCCGCGAGCTCCACCCGGTCGTCGAACGGCTGCACGTCGCCGTCGATCTCCTGTCCCTGCTCGTGGCCCTTGCCGAGCAGCGCGACCACGTCGGTGGGCCCGGCCAGCCGGACCGCCTCGTCGATCGCCGCCCGCCGGCCGGCGACCTCCACCACCTCGGCACCGGCGACGCCGTCGGCCCCGTGGCGTACCTCGGCCCGGATCGCCGCCGGATCCTCGGTCCGCGGGTTGTCGTCGGTGACGATCACCAGATCGGCACCGCGGGCGGCGGCGGCGCCCATCGTCGGACGTTTGCCCCGGTCCCGGTCGCCACCGGCCCCGATCACGCAGATCAGCCGGCCCCGCCGCGAGTCGGCCAGGCCGCGCAGCGCGGTCAGCACGGCGACGATAGCGTCCGGTTTGTGCGCGTAGTCCACCACGCCGAGCACCGGCCCAGGAGCGGCGACCTGTTCCAGCCGGCCCGGTACGCCGGGACAGTCGGCCACTGCAGCGACGGCCGTTGCCGGGTCGACGCCGAGCGCGACCAGGGTCGCGATGGCCAGCAGCGCGTTCGCCACGTTGTGCCGCCCCGGCAGTCCGACGGCGGCCTCGAGGCAGATCCCGTCCGGGCCCAGGGCGATGAAGTGTTGCCGGTAGCCGTCGTCGCTGACCGCCGCGGCCCGCCAGGTGGCGGCGGCGTCCCCGGCGGCCGAATAGGTGACCGTGTGCGGACGACGCAGCGGCTCCAGGGCCGGGTCGTCGTGGTTGAGCACCTCGACCGCGCAGCGGCCGTCGAAGAGCCGGGCCTTGGCGGCGAAGTAGTCGGCGGCGTCGGCGTGGAAGTCGAGGTGGTCCGACCCGAAGTTGGTGTAACCGCCGACCGCGAACCGCACGCCACCGACCCGGTCCAGCGCCAACGCGTGGCTCGACACCTCCATGACCACGCTGGCTACGCCATGCTCACGGGCCACGGCCAGCATCGCGTGCAGGTCGGTCGCCTCGGGCGTGGTCCGTACGCTGGGCACGATCAGGTCGCCGAGGCGGGTCTCGACCGTGCCGATCAGCCCGGTCGACTGGCCGGCGGCCCGCAGCCCCGACTCGACCAGGTACGCGGTGGAGGTCTTGCCGGCGGTACCGGTCAACCCGACCATGGCCAGGTCCCGAGTCGGCTCGCCGTAGACCACCGCTGCAACCCGGCCCAGCACGGCCCTCGGCTCGGGAACCACCAGGGCGGGTAGCCCGGCTTCGGCAGCCGCCGGGGCGCCGGCCGGATCGGTGAGCACGGCCACCGCGCCGCGGGCACCGGCGTCGGCGACGAACTCGGCGCCGTGCCGGCGGGCTCCGGGCAGCGCGGCGTACAGGTCACCGGGCCGGACATCGCCGCTGGCGTGGGTGATTCCGCTGATCAGCGGGGCTGCGGCGGTCGGTGGCGGCACCGCCAGCGACGCGGCGAGCTCCGCGAACGGAATCGGACGATTGGTGCGGGGTCGTGGATTGCCGGGCACGGCGCTAGACCCTACCCGGTCCGCGGTCCGGGGCCGCGCAGCGGCGTACCGGTCGCTCCGCATCGCGCAGCGTTTCGTCCGTACGGGTGAGTCCCGCACGTCGCCGGGGCACGGACAGTCACGGGTGCACCACGAACTCGGGTGGCTCGGTGCCGCTCGGCGGGACCCGGTAGTGCAGCAGAGTGAAGCGCATCATGTCGCGAAACGCCGGGGCGGCGACGTCCCCGCAGCCACCACCGGGGGTGTGCGACACCACGGCGATCACGTAGCGCGGGTCGTCGGCCGGCGCCATGCCGATGAACGACGTCACCTCGCCGGGCGCGACGGAGCCGTTGACGATCCGCCGACCGGTGCCGGTCTTGCCGGCCACCCGGTAGCCGGGGACCGCCGCCGCGGTGCCGGTGGCACCGGGGATTGTGGTGACACCTTCCATGATCGCTCGCAGCGCGGCGGCGTTGTCGGCGCCGAGCACCCGGCGGGCGGTCGGCGCCTCGGTCGGGGTGCGCTGTCCGTGCTCGTCGACGATCTCCCGGACCAGTCGGGGCGGTACGTAGACGCCGTCGTTGGCGATCGCCGCGTACGCGGCGGCCATCTGCAGCGGGGTGGCGTCGACGCTGTGTCCGAGCGGCACCGACCCGTACGACGAGGCGCTCCACTCGTCCAGCGGCAGCACCCGGCCGCTGGCCTCGCCGGGCAGTCCGACCCCGGTCGGGCTACCCAGACCGAACGCCTGCTGGTACGCGTGCAGCCGCTCCGGCCCGAGCTGGTCGGCGATCTTGATCGTGCCGACGTTCGACGAGTAGGCCAGCATGCCGGCCAGGCTGGTCGCGACACCCGCCTCGATCGGGCGAGTGTCCCGGAAGGTGGTGTCGCCCTTGCGGATCGTCGGCCCGAGGTCGAGTGTGGTGTCGGGCCCGATCAGCCCTTCCTCCAGGGCAGCGGCGAGCACCAGCGGCTTGTGCACCGAGCCGGGTTCGGCGGTGAAGGTGGTGGCGATGTCCTGCCGGTCGGACGGGTCGCTGGACCACGCGTCGGCGGCGTTGTAGGTGGGCTCGCTGGCCTGGGCGAGCACCTCCCCGGTATGCGGGTCCAGTACCACCGCGGCGGCCACGCTGACGGTGCACTGCTCCAGCGTCGCGCTGAGGATGCGTTGCACCTCGTACTGCAGGTCCCGGTCGATGGTGAGCACCAGCGAACTGCCGGGCTGCGGCTCGGTCTCCTGCCGGTAGCCGCCGGGAATCTCGGCCAATCGCAGGTCACGGTTGCCCTGCTCGGCGATCCGCTGCCCGTTCACCCCGCGCAGCACCTCGTCGTAGCGCGCCTCGAGGCCTTCCAGCCCGTTCATGTCCAGGCCGACGAAGCCGAGCAGGTTCGCGGCCAGGTCGTTGCCGGGCACCTCGCGCCGTTCGTCGTAGTCCACCCCGATACCTGCCAGCTCAAGGTCCATCACCTGGTCGGCGAGTTCGACGTCCACCCCACGGGCCAGGAACTCGAACCGCGACTCCTGCCCGTCCTCGCGGGTCTGCGGCACCAGCCGGTCCAGCAGCGTGGAGCGGGGGATGCCGAGCAGCGGTGACAGCGCCTCCGCCGTCGCCTGCGGATCCTCGACCAGACCCGGGTCGGAGTAGACGAACCGGGCGGCGACGCTGTGCGCCAGCACCGCGCCGGTGCGGTCGTAGATGCTGCCCCGGGGGGCGGGCACGACGACCGGCGAGCCGACCCGGTCCCAGACGCCGCCGTCGGCGTACGCCGGGGCGTCGACGACCTGCAGCACGATCAGCCGGATCCCGATCACCACGAACATGGTCAGGGTGAGAAAGGTGCCCAGCCGCAGCCGGCGCCGGGGATCGGCCAGCCGGGGCAGGGTGGCGGGCCGCCGTGGGCGGCCCCGGGTGCCCTGTCGGGCCGGGCCCGGGGCACGCCGGGCGGAGCCGGACGACGCCTGCCGGGACCTGCCGGCCGACCCGGCACGGCCGGTGGTTGACCGGCGGCGGTCGGAGTCGGCTCCGCGCCGCGCTGCCCGGTCCGGGTCGGCTCCGCGCCGCGCTGCCC